>DXEZ01000121.1 GCA_019114715.1 Candidatus Sphingobacterium stercoripullorum
TTCCTGAGTCCAGGAGCTCTACCCAATCTCCAACCTCAATCTCTTTAACCTGGTCCTTGGGAGTGGTTTTTGGAGCCTTCTTAGCTTTTCTCTCTGTGAACCTCTTCACTCCCTCTCCAAACTCTTCACGCAAGCGCTTGGTCTCCTCTTTCTCCGCTTTAACCGTTTTTATTTGTGAAATGGTATTTTCAATGAGCTTATTGGCGTCTTTAACGATCGCCCGAGCTTCTTTCTTAGCCTCACTGATTAGCTTACGCCTGTTCTCCTCTAGGAACTGCTGAAGCTCTTGCACCTCCCGCTCCTTTTCATCAAGCAGTTTTTTATGTGTCCGAACCTGCTTTTGCACTTCCATCACTTCGGTCTTCTCCCGCTCGAGCTCAATAAGTAGGTCGTCCATCCTGCGCTGCTCCTCACCGATCTTTTGTTTTGCCGATTCTATAAGGCTGCTACCTAGACCGATTTTCTGAGCAATCTCTAGGGCATAGGAACTCCCTGGCTTTCCCACCTGCAATATATAAAGGGGCATAAGGGCCTTGTTATCGAAAAGCATGGATGCGTTTTCAATACCCGGCGTTCTACTGGCGTAATTCTTCAAATTGGAGTAGTGCGTGGTAATCACCCCGCAGACCTTCTTCTGGTTGAGCTCCTCTAAGATGGCCTCCGCAATCGGGCCACCGAATTGAGGGTCCGTTCCTGTTCCAAACTCATCGATAAGCACCAGCGTATTTGGATTAGCCTTACTCGTAAAATGCTTCATTTTGGTCAAGTGCGCACTGTAGGTACTCAGGTCACTCTCTATAGACTGATCGTCGCCTATATCTGCGAACATCTGCGAGAAAACACCTATCCTAGACTCCTCATCCGCAGGAATCAATATCCCCGATTGCGCCATGAGTTGAAGCAGGCCGACTGTTTTCATGCAGACAGACTTACCACCCGCATTGGGCCCTGATACTAAAATTATCCTGTCGGTTTCATCTATTTTTATATTCAATGGAACTACCGTGGCGCTTGCTCCTTCTTTTTTAGCACTTAGCCATAGCAAGGGGTGCCTGGCGTTAACCAGCTCGAGTGCTGGCTCATCGACTAAGCTCGGCATTTCTGCCCCTAGTTCCCGCGCTAAGCAGGCCTTTGCACGAATAAAATCTATCCTTGTAAGCAAAGTGTGGTAGGAAAACAAATCCCTAAGGTAGGGACGCAGAAGATCCGCCACCTCTAAAAGTATACGTCGGACTTCGCGCTTTTTAGCGAACTCCAGATCTCGAATCGAATTATTTAGAACTACTACCTCTTCAGGCTCCATATAGATTGTTTGCCCAGTAGCTGACTCATCGTGAATCATTCCTTTAAAGCGCCTTTTATATTCCGCTAAAATAGGAATACACATACGACCCGACCGAACCGTTAGGTTCCCTTCTGCGGCGTACCCTTTTTCACGCGCCCGTTTGAATAGCTCCTCGAGCTTTATCATGGCCTCGCGCTCGCTTTTTTGAATATCTCTACTGATTTCCGAAAGCAAGGGCGAAGCATTTTCCTTGATCTTCCCGTATTCATTAATAACTCTTTCAATATCCCGAATCAGGTGCTCATGCACCGCAACGGGCTCAAAAAGTAGTTCTAGCTCTATATACTGCCCTACCCTTTTTACAAAATATTGCGTCATCGCAAATACAGTCCTTAAAGAAAGCAACATTTCCGCTAGCTCCTCCTCCAGAAGCAGCGAACCTTCTAGACGTAATTTTTCCGCAAGCGGACGTATCGGATACAAATGGTCTATAGGAAAGGGATCATCGTGCTCAAGGAGCTCTTTGAATTCACTAGTTTGTTTTAAGAAACGATGAATCTGCTCCAAATCCCTTTGGGGTTTCATCTTATCAACGAGTTCTCTAGATGAATCGCTTAAACAATATTGTTTGATTAATTCTTTAACCTGATTGTATCCTAATCTATCAAACGCACTACTAGGAAAAAGCATATTAAGGGTATTTTACTATTTGTGTTTTAATTGACTTGTGTAGAATCTACAGCCGGTGTGTCTTCTTCAACCTCTCCAGCGGTTGCATTTTCTACAGCCTTTGGTTTTTGAAGCAGCTCTACAACTGAAGGCAATTGATTAAATAAAGGAATGGGCCAATTTTGAAACTCGCGTTCCATCTTTTTGGAGTAGACATAAAAAGAAGGTTCCTGAGCAATGGTATCCGCAAAGGAGTCTTCAGAAAGCGTATCGGGTAAGAAAATCAATTTCTGGGACTCTCTAAATAAACGCATCCATTCATTTACCTGCCTTAAACTATCTCTTCTATGTGCCATACGTATAGAGTCCGCTTGAATTAACTCTCTATCTAAACCCTGAAAGTAGTTCGTCAGCCGTTCGTACATCTCTTCTCCACGCTGCGGATTAGCCACATAATAACGAATATTATCCTCGAAACCTACAGAATCTAGTCCGTATCTTCCCAGAAGCTCCCCGTAGTAACCTCTAATAACCTTCCTCGTGCTGTCAATTGGCAAGGTATTAAAATAGCTATCCATCATGTGCACTTCTTTGAGAAGTTCAAGCATTTGCTCTTGAGACAAAATATCATGAGGAGTCTTTTCCTTTCTACAAGAAGTAAAAAAGCCAAACAGCACTATTATAATTATTATTCCTCGATGCATTTTGTATTTTTGTACAAAACTAAGAAAAGCAAAGCAATTACCGCTATATTTTAAGTTTATAAAAAGTATATAGAAAAGAAAATATGAGCATTGTCGAAAACCTTAATAATTTACAGAAACAGTTAAATCCTAAAGGGGTTACACTGGTTGCAGTTTCTAAAACCAAGCCAGTGGAGGAAATCATGCAAGCCTACGATGCAGGCCAGCGCGATTTCGGAGAGAACCTCGTGCAGGAGATGGTGGAGAAAGAACAGCAAATGCCCAAAGACATACGCTGGCACCTGATTGGTCACCTGCAAAGAAATAAAGTGAAATATATAGCACCCTTTGTCAGCATGATTCAATCGGTGGATTCCTACCGCTTGCTAGCGGAGATCAATAAACGCGCACAGCAAAATGACCGCGTGATCGATTGCCTTTTGCAGATTAAAATTGCCGATGAAGACACTAAGTTCGGGATGGATTTTGCAGATGCTGTGGAGATGCTCATGGAGGATAAGTTCCAAGAGTTAGAAAACATCCGCATATGCGGACTTATGGGAATTGCCACCTTAACGGATAACCCCAAAGTCATCAAAGAAGAATTTTACGAATTAAAGACATTCTTTGAAAGCATCAAAAAAAGCTTCTTTAGAGACAAAGACCATTTCAAAATCATTTCTATGGGCATGTCCTCGGATTATGAGATTGCTATTGAAAAGGGCAGCAATATGGTCAGAGTGGGAAGCACGATTTTCGGTAAGCGTGTAACAAAACATTTCAAAACCGAATAAAGCGAGGGTCATCGTATACCAATATATTAGTCAAAAACAACTGCAATGAAGTCACCACTGAGTATCTTATACCTACTAATTCCCATTGCGCTATTTATCGGCGCATGCAATAACAAGCAATCCAGCAGCAATAACAATAACCAGGAAGATTTCAATTCGGATTATAGCATTGCAGATTCCTCGTATAAAATCATAAGTGAAACCTGGCATAGCGACTATTTTGTTGGCAGGGAGCTGCAAGACAGCACAGTCGTTAAGGCCTCCTATCCTAAGTTTCAGCAGCAGTGGATAAACACGCTGATTAATGAGCATTTTTTCGAGAATGCCGAGCCTGAGCACCTAGCCAACGGTTTTATTTTAGGTTTTGATGAATTTGTGGAAGATATGGGCGTGGAAAATGTACGCTTCCCATGGATGTTATCGCGCGAGGTGAATATCGCTGGTAACCTTGGGCAAGTGCTGGTTCTAAAAAACAAATTCTATGAGTTTACCGGAGGTGCACACGGCAATTATTACTCGCAGTACCTGAATATAGATATGCATAATCAACAGGCCATAGCCCTCAAGGACCTTATACAACATGGAAAGCAGCCCACGCTATTAGAAACTGCCGAGCAGTTATTTAGAGACCAAGAGGGACTGACAGCTAATGAACCCTTTGGCGAGGGTTACTTCTTTCACGACGGCCAGTTTTCCCTACCAGAGACTTTCCATTTTGAAAGTGATGCACTGGTTTTCACCTACCATGTTTACGCCATCAAACCGTACAGTGAAGGAGAAACGGAATTAAAAATACCCTTCAAGGAAATACAGCAAGTGCTAACAGACTACGCACTAGAATTAATAGACACTTTTTAACAATAGATAAATGCAGGTATTTAAATTTGGTGGAGCATCGGTAAAAGATGCACAGAGCATCCAAAAGGTTGCCGAAATCATCAAATCTCATCAAAACGAAAAAACCCTAGTGGTGGTTTCGGCTATGGGTAAAACCACAGATTTATTGGTCTCCATTGTAAAGAACTTCTACAATGGAAAGGGCGATCCTCTTAATGAGCTATCTAGCATAAAGCAGGGTTTTGAGGAGGTTTTATCCAGCCTATTCCCAGCGGGCCATGCTATATTCGATGATGTCTTTAATAGCTTCATCGAAGCGGAGTGGATACTCGAGGATCCTCTGGCAGATTCCTACGATTACCTTTACGATCAGATAGTGTGTATTGGGGAGCTAATATCCTCCAGAATCCTCGCAGCCTATTTAAACTTAAACGGCATAAAAGCACAGTGGATTGATGCCCGCGATTTTATAATTACCGACGATACACATCGCGAGGCTAATGTGGACTGGGAAGCTACCGAGCAAAGGATCAAAGAGCAGATCCCTAGCCTGGTCGAACAATACACGCTAGTCACCCAAGGGTTCATCGCCTCAACCACGGAGAATCACACCACAACACTCGGAAGAGATGGCTCAGACTACTCGGCCGCTATTTTTGCAGCTTGTCAAGACGCCGCCCAGGTTACCATTTGGAAGGACGTCCCGGGTGTGCTAAATGCAGATCCAAAATGGTTTAACGATACCGAGCTCATTGAGGAGCTATCCTATAGGGATGCCATTGAGCTCACCTATTACGGCGCCAACGTTATCCACCCAAAAACAATCAAACCCCTGCAAAACAAACAGATACCATTATATGTGAAATCTTTTTTAGAGCCTCAGGAAAAAGGAACAGTAATCAGGGCGACCAAGCTAAAACTCCCAGTGCCTTCTTTCATATTTAAGGTCAATCAAATACTACTACATATCCAACCTAAGGATTTTTCTTTTATATTAGAGGATAATCTCAGTCATATCTTTAGGCTGTGTTACGAGCATCGTACTAAAATAAATATGATGCATAACACGGCAATTAACTTTGCCATAAGCCTTGATGATACTGGGGAGAACGTATGCAATTTGATTGAAACGCTCGAGAAGCGCTACTGCATACATACAGTTAGCGATCTAGAGCTAATAACAATACGTTATTACAACCAAGAGACTATTGATCGCGTGCTGGTTGATAAAGAAATTATTAAGGAGCTTAAAGACAGTTACACCTGCCAGATGCTCGTACAAAAGAAACGGGAACTATGAACAGAGATATATTAGCAAAAGAGGTTCAAGAGTTTCTCAGGGATAACCTCGAGAAGCAGGCAACTGATGTTGCTCTTGATAAGAGTCCTTTTGCTAATGTATCCTCCCAAGAGTTAGCCCAGCAGATCGAAGGCTGGCAGAAGTGTGCTAAGAAGCTTCCCACTTGGGCCTACCATCCCGATATATATTATCCCAAACGCATACATATAGAGCAGGCATCCTCCGAGCATACAGCATTGCTCAAGCAAAACCTCATTAAGCCCGACTCCAGGGTCATTGACCTGACCGCAGGAATGGGGGTCGATGTAGCCTACTTCGCTCAGGTATCCAAACAGGTGGTATACTGTGAGCTGAATGAAGATCTGGTAGAAATTGCAAAGTACAACTCACAAACACTAGGGCTGGATAACATCGAGTTCATTAATCAAGATAGCATCGCTTACCTAGAGTCTTGTGAAGATAGATCTTTCGATTATATATTTGTCGATCCCTCTAGAAGGAACCAAGGGCAAAGGAAGTTTCTACTGGATGAGTGTGAGCCAAATATACTGGAACACCAAGAGCTGTTTTTCAAAAAGGCGACTACCGTTCTTACCAAACTATCTCCCCTTTTGGATATCAAGTCTCTGATCAATCAGCTTGATTATCTCAACAAGGTCATTATTGTTAGCGTTGACGGGGAGTGTAAAGAGCTCCTTTGCATACAGGTAAAAGGTTATATAGGTGAACCCAGCATTCAAGCCATCCGACTATTTAAGGAGTTCATGCAAGATTACACCTTTACTTTTTCAGAAGAAAAAGAAGCTAAGATTACTTTTGGCGAGCCGCAAGATTGGATATACATCCCCGATGCCAGCTTGCTTAAAGCGGGAGCCTTTAAGAGTGTAGCGCGTAGTTTTGAGCTGAAAAAGCTATCCAAAAACACGCATCTATACACCTCGGGTAAGCGCAAAAGTGATTTCCCAGGCAGGACCATACAGGTGCTCATGAAAATGACTTTCCGAGAGTTTAAGAAGATGGGTAAAAAACGTCCTATCCACAAAGCTAATGTAGTAGTCAGGAACTTCCCAATAAAAGCCGAGGAACTGCAAAAAAGGTATAAGATAAAAGCAGGAATGAACGACTATTTGATTTTTACCAGCGATTCCAAGGGGAATCAGTGGGTGCTCTTTGGCATCTTAAACTAAGTGCCCCGCTAAGAAATACCTGCAAGCTCGTTTTGCATTTAAAAGACATTCTCTTTACAATCTTTTTGTCAAATCTCCCTATTTTCGTAGTCTATGAAGGAATTTAAAGTCTCCTTATTGGAGTTAGCAGCAGTAATAAAAGGTGGTGATTTTAAATCAGCCATCGATGATGCAGTCCTTGCGGCTCAAAAAGTTGAAGAATTAGGCTTTCAAAGGGTATGGCTCGCAGAGCACCATAACATGGAGTTTATCGCTAGTTCTGCAACAGCTGTTTTGATTGGACATATAGCGCAGCAAACAAAGCAGATACGTATTGGATCAGGCGGGATTATGCTTCCCAACCACAGTCCCTTAGTAGTAGCAGAGAAGTTCGGTACGCTGGAAGCTATGTACCCTGGGAGAATTGACCTGGGCTTAGGTCGGGCGCCAGGAACGGACCAACTTACCGCCATGGCACTCCGGCGGAATAATATGAACACGCAGTTTTATTTCAAAGACGATGTGTTGCAGCTACAGAAGTATTTCGATAAAGACAACTTTAAGGCGAAAGTTCGGGCCTTCCCGGGTGAGGGTTTAGATATCCCCCTGTATATTTTAGGCTCTAGTACAGATAGTGCACATTTAGCAGCAGAATTGGGCTTGCCTTATGCTTTTGCCGCGCACTTTGCGCCCACCATGCTGGCAAAGGCCATGGAAATATACCAGGAGAACTTCAAACCATCTCCACAGCTGGATACGCCCTATAGCATGATTTGCGTGAACATCATTGCTGCAGATGAGATAGAAGAAGCTAAAGTACTAGCTACGAGCTTATTCAATATGTTTTCAGGGATAATCACCAACTACAGGAAGCCTTTATCGCCTCCAACCCCTAAGCCCATCTATGCGGGTATTCCCGAGCTAGAAGCCGCAGTAAGCAGCATGTTAAACGGCACAATCATTGGCGATGAAGAAACGATCAAAGAGCAAGTTATCGCCTTTGCTAAACAGTACAATGCCGATGAAATAATGACAACGAATTACATTTACGATAGAGAAAAGCGCATTCGCGCGTTTGAAATTATCGCTAGCGCCCTACTAAACTGAGGGTAACAGTAAAGATATGCTGATACTATAGCTCGGCTCCAGCGTCTAAGTGCAGCTGGGCTATAGCAGACAGCCATTTCTCCTGAAGAAAGTTATAAGCGGCCTACCTGTCGCGCCCCTGCTGAGAGCCTAAACCATTACAAGTTCAATAAACTGTGCTGAGAAGCGGTGTATAGGTTTCTAAATACAGAGTTTATTTCGCTAGTACTGCGCGCGGCATCCATGCCCAATAAATGGAACATGCTACTAACTGTAGCGCGTGATTTTTTCACAAAATCCTTGCTAATCGCTTCTAGGCTACTTAAAAGTTCAGCACTAAGGGGATCCTCTGTAGCTACAGCCTCTTGAATGGCATTTATGATGTCCCAGAACTCTGCTTCAAACCTTTCTACTTCCCTATGCTCAGCATCAATGGATTGGACGTTCCTTTTAAGATGACCTTTCACCTCCTCGCTTTGGGTGTTTTTTAAGGCAACTAAAAAATGCTTTTCCGCTAAATACAAGTAGCGTTTAAACATACCCAGGTAATTCACCAGCAGGGTGGCATGCGCAAAAGG
>DXEZ01000122.1 GCA_019114715.1 Candidatus Sphingobacterium stercoripullorum
TTTCTATCATTTCATGTAATTTTTGGCCGTGAGATGTCAAAGAGTACGCTACTGCTATTGGCTGAATATCTAAGACTGTTCTTTTCACAATCATATTTGTTTCTAGGTCTTTCAATTCCTTACTCAGCATCTTATTGGAAATCCCATCAACGTCACGCAAAATTTCTGAAAATCGACGGGAAGGATGATAACACAAGCTAGCAATAATTGAAATTTTCCATCTTCCGCTCAATAAATCCATAGCATCGTGAACAGCTACTATCTCTTTCTTACACTGATCTCTAAAATTATTTTCCATGATTATTCACTTAGTTACCCAAAAGTAACAATTACTTTTTGGAATTAAGTAACTAAAATAAACAATGATTTTCTAATTTTGGAAACTCTTATGTTGAATTAAATCAAACGTTAAAAAAATGGTCACAAACAAAGTCTTATTAAAAACAGCCAATGAAGCACTTGAGAAAGGAGATATAGATGGGTTCTTATCTTTTTGCACAGATGACACAGAATGGGTATTCATCGGAGAAAAAACTTTAAAAGGGAAAGAGGCTGTTAAGCAGTATTTGGAAGAAGCTTATACAGAAACAACACTGTTCGAATATCAATGCTACAAATTTTGACACACTATAAATATGGAAGAAAACCTAGCTTCCATGAAGGAACATGATTCTAAATATTGGGTACATATTTTTATAGTATAAGACATTCTTTCTGTCAACGACCACGTCCACAGAGGGTAACTTTCGCTTCGTAGTAACAATATAGACCGGATGTCCGGTGAAAATATCTAATATTTCCGCACGACTATCTTTACTAACAGGCACTTTTCCAAAAATACTTTCATCGACTATTATTTTCTCTACCTCTACTTCTATCTTTCCCTTTTTTATCGCGTTTTTTTGTATACAGTTAATATAGAGTCACGCTGTACATCCGTCATATTGTCGTATTTCTCTTTGGCACGTTGAAAACGTTGTTCATCGTATTTGACATCGGTCTCTCGCGTCTGAGGAGTAACGTTTTTACCTTTCCATCTATGATAAAACAGCTCTTTTCGTTCTTCATCTGTCAATGTAAGGAGGTAAGGGTCCTGATACCTAATCCATTTTCGGATCTTTTCTTTAATCTCTGTTTCAGAGATCTGCGTATTTTTGTCTGTTTCTTGGGCCAGGGCGGTATCTGTAAATGCCAATGTACTTATTAATATTAGGCTATAAAATAATTTTTTCATGATATTATTTTTTCGTTTTCTCACTTTCTTGAAACTGAAAGTTTTCCCTGATCGTATTGAGTCCGGTTGTTCTGAAGCCGTATAATGTTTTATAAAAAAGAAAATTTTCTGTCCGTACAACGACTTCTCCATCCTTGTTTTTCTGTTCCCGGATAACCTGATAGACAGGAAGGCCTTTGAATGCTTCAAAAACATCCTGCATATCCTTTAATGCGCTTTCTCTGAACAGGCTTTCTTCCAATGGAACCAGTTTGATTTCAAACGTCATGTCGTCACGGTAATAATTCGCTCTTATGAGGGAATCCCGCTGTGCATCGGTCATATTATCGTATGTCTCTTTGACACGTTGAAAACGCTCTTCATCGTATTTGACATCTGCCTCCCGCATTTTATGCGTGACGTTTTCGCCTTTTCTTCTATGGTAGAAGAGTTCTTTCCGTTGTTCATCCGTAAGCGTAAAGAGATATGCGTATTGAAATTTATTCCATTTTCGGATCTGATCTTTAATTTCGGTTTCTGTCGGTTTTGTATGGATACCGGTTTCTTGGGCACAGACACTTGTAGCAATTGCGATAAGCAAAAGAAATGTATAAACGATTGTTTTCATAATATTAATATTTTCTATTTGACAATTTTTTAGTTAGTAGATAGCGATGGCGTAACAATAATTCGTTGGTCGGGATCCGGTCCAAATCTGACAATTTTAGAGGAGATATCGCCATGATAATGATAGTCACATATCTCGTTAATATTATAATCCATTAAAATTCCTGGAGTTTGGTGGTCACTACTGATACTTTCATCGTCACCTGATGGTGTTGTAGCTTCTGCAACCGGTACAATTCCCTTTATTCATGGGCGGATGAGTATGAAACCAAGCTACAATATACTTATCCCCTTCGAATTGATATGCATAATAATTGTTTTCATCCCAAAAAAAAGTCACTTTTGCATTTTTGCAAGGCAATCTGTCCCCCTCTTCTACCGTACCAATTTCATAATAAAGGCTTCCGTCCGATTCCGTGACAGCATATATCAGAAAAGCGATTTCGATTACCCCCAAGGCATTTGCTTGACTTATTGTTTCATTCCAAGCATTATGCATTTCAGCTGCTATACCTGGTTCCTGAATAAATTCATCAACCTTTGGATATGGTACATTTAGTTGCACTACGTTAGAATATACTGTCTGTGCACCGTTTTCACTGGTATCATGATAACTTACCACGACATGCATATCCCATTCGCCAGGATGTAATGCATAAATATTTCTTTCTCTCTTATTTCCAATGGTATCATACGTCTCGTCAAATCTTTGCCAATGGTTTTCATCTGTATCACCTCTCGGAGTTATATAGAAATCAAGTTTTTCATGATTTCGAGGATCTCCCGAGTCCGATCTTTTCTTTGACAACTCGACCGATGCCGTAAAGCTATCTCCAAGTGGTACTTCTACTAAGGAGCTCTCGTTATTTATCTCTAGTTCGGCTTCATAATATTCATTGGGTGTAAAAGATAAACTTTTTATTAGAGTATCTTCCACTGGATAGGTTTGTTCCATTTCTCGGGAACAGGATAGTAGAATCGTTGTAAGGAAACTAAATATCCCGAAGTAAATAATTGCTCTTTTCATAACCACATCATTTGATTTACATTGAAAAAAGTTCTGATTCTCCGCAAACACACCTAATATTTTTAGTATATTAGCGCTCAAAAAGCAGGGATTATGAACATATTCAGTTTTACGGCTCATTTC
>DXEZ01000123.1 GCA_019114715.1 Candidatus Sphingobacterium stercoripullorum
GAAATAGATTGACCGGATTCCTGCAGTGATAAAATCTTGATGATTTGAGACTCGCTAAACTTACTTTTTCTCATTATCCCTAAATTATAAAACTAAATTAATAATCGTAGCTGTTTTTAGGGAAGATTACATTGATACTGATTATTAGTGGGTTGAGAATAAGTGTCAATTATGCAATTATATACGAAATGCAAAACGAACGTAAGAATATTAAAATATGGCCCTGGGCAATCCAAATTGTGCTGTAAAGATATTGAAGTTTGGATTTTTTAATTTTGATTTCTAATAAAAATATTCTGCCTTACTGTTACATAACGAGTTGAAAATGATTTTGCAATCGATACCGATAACGATTGCACAATTAATTTTCAATAATCGTTTGCATTAGTTTACCAATCAACTTACATTGCTAATTGTTGAGAATGGATTTCTTAAATAGACATTTTCTACTGAAGCTGAATAATGTCAAAATTAAACTAACTAATAAAATAGCTTCAAAGTAGACCTTTATAAATTGATACGGGATAACGATTAAGACTATGAAGTTATTTAGGTATCTCTGAAGAAACCATCTCTAAACTAATTAATGGTCCAATGCTTTAATCAATTTTAAAGCAATAGGCTTATAACTCTATTTTTTACTAAATGTATACATGGTGTTTGTGGGAATTAATCAAGCACCAATAATAGTAAAACCTAATTTGTATGATAAGACATAAACTAACTGTTTTAAGAGTGATTTGTATGTTCTCTGCGCCCATGTTCCTTTTTCCTTTAGGAATTGAAAGGGTAAAAGCAGAAAAGAGTAAATCGCTAAGAACGCTGGATTATAAAAGCGCTAATTTAGTGTCTTATAATTCATTGTTTCAAAAGTCAATACCTGTATCTGGTGTTGTTAAAGATGAGCACGGTCAAGTTATGGCAGGTGTGAAGGTAAGTGTCCTTAATGGTAATCAGGAAGTTGCAACCAATTCCCAAGGAGAATATTCATTTGAGAGTGTCTCTGAAAATGGAACACTAGTGTTTTCATTTATAGGGAAGCAATCCCAAGAAATAAATATTCAAAGTAGAGCGGTTGTGAATGTTACTATGGTTACTACTTCTACAGATATTGAGGAGGTCGTTGCAATTGGTTATGGTACAAGTAAGAGAAAAGATTTAACAGGATCGGTAACTTCTATTAGTTCTGAACAATTAAAAGATCTTCCTACAAACTCTGTGTTACAAGCTATTCAAGGGAGGATGCCAGGCGTTAACGTTACTATAACAGAAGGCTCGCCTGATGCTGAGATAAAAGTCCGCGTTAGGGGAGGGAACTCGATTACTCAAGACAATAACCCTTTATACATTGTTGATGGTTTTCGTGTGAGCAACATCAACGATATTCCTATGACGGATATTGAAACCATTGATGTCTTAAAAGATGCTGCTTCTACAGCTATATATGGTGCGGAAGGTGCCAATGGGGTGGTTTTGGTCACAACAAAGTCTGGACGAGGGGGGAAATCAAGCATTGCATTAAATTCATATTTAGGTATTAACAATGTATATAATCTTACCGAAGTGCTTTCACCCTATGAGTATGTGTATTGGCAAAGAGAGCTTGACCCTGCAATATCTGATAATAATAGTTTCAACTCGATGTATGGTCTTTGGGAGGATTTAGATATTTATAAGTCTAAGAAAGGGATTAACTGGCAGGACCAATTATATGGAAATACAGGAGTTCAACAGAATTATAATGTTGCCTTAACTGGTGGTGATCAAGACGGCAGTTTGGTTTATAATATAAACTATACAAAAGATTACGATGATTTTATCATGCTTAACTCCAGCTATGAACGAGATTATGTAAGCGCTAAAGTAAATAAGAAGATAAGCTCTAAGCTATCATTTGATTTTAATACGCGTATGTCCAATACGCAAATTAATGGTCCGAGTATATCTGATGGTAGAAAACTTAGAGAAGCAATAAAATATGCTCCAGTTAAAAGCTTGGTTTCTATGACGGAAGAGGAGCTTGGTGGTGCCGAAGATATAACGTCACCTGAGGCATTAAGCTCCCTGCAAGATCCTGTTGTCAATGTTGAAAATGAGTTTAAAGAACAAAACCGATTTAACTTGACTTTTAATGCTGGGTTTAATTGGAAAATTATTCCAGGATTATCTTTTAGTACGAAAGGATCATTTGGGTTCAATAAAGATTTCACTGATAATATTTGGGTTAAAGGTACGGGCCAATCCAGTGCAAATGGCGGACAGCCAGTAGCAAGAAGGGAAGATAGAAAGGGCAACCTTTATTCCATTCAAAATGTTTTAACATATGATTTCAATCTTAATGATAATCAGCATAGGTTTACA
Organism: Candidatus Sphingobacterium stercoripullorum; assembly: GCA_019114715.1. Classification (GTDB taxonomy): domain Bacteria; phylum Bacteroidota; class Bacteroidia; order Sphingobacteriales; family Sphingobacteriaceae; genus Sphingobacterium; species Sphingobacterium stercoripullorum. Next base: position 2,362 of record DXEZ01000123.1, read on the forward strand.
GTAGTAGGAGGGCAGGAACTTACTAACAGTCAGCGCAACGATGTATTGATGGAGTCAAAGTTTTATCCTGAAGACTTTACTGCTGATGATGTTCTAGCAATGTGGAACTATGGTAAACCACAACCTACCTATACGACAATTGGAGAGCCATCTAGAACGTCTTCATTTTTCTCTAGAATAAACTACACCTATGATGATAAATATATTTTAACCCTTACTGGAAGAGCTGATGGAAAAAATGTATTTGCTCCGGGTAAAAGGTGGGGTTTTTTTCCTGGAGCTGCCTTTGCATGGCGATTTATCGATGAAGCATTTATGGAAGAACAACAATCTTGGTTGTCAGATGGTAAACTAAGGATAAGTAGAGGTACTGTTGGAAATGCGAGAGTTGGTTCATACTGGAGACAGGAATACGGCTTTGTAACAGCAGGAAATCAGCTGTATTATATTGGGGAAGAAGCTCAAAGTGCATTACGGACAAAGAACACCTTACGTAATGAAAATTTAACCTGGGAAAGTACAGTTTCTACAAACATTGGACTTGATTTAGGTTTTCTAGGAAATAGATACTCCCTGACTATTGATGCGTATAACAATATTACAAACGATTTAATTTTGCAAGTTCCTCTTCCTTCCAGCTCGGGGTATGTTAATCAATTTCAAAATATTGGAAGTACTTCTAACAAAGGTCTTGAAGTGGCATTATCAGGGATGTTAGTTGATAAATCAGACTTTTCTTTAACAGCTGATTTTAATATTTCTTTTAACAGAAATAAAATACGAAGTTTAATCGATGGTTTAAATGAAATGAATACCCCAGCTTCACCGTGGTTGGATTTTGGCCGAGATGATTTCCGGGCCATAGTAGGACAACCTATTGGACAAATGTATGGGTTTATATCTGATGGGTATTATACATTCGATGATTTTTCATTCGATGATGGACAAAATAAATGGGTGTTAAACGATGGGGTTGCCGACGCTTCTCATGTAATGTCTAGGTCAGGGAATTATTTTGGTCCTGGTCATATTAAGTTGAAGAAAATGGGAGGAGAAGGAAATGTAGTAAACTTAGATGATGACCGTGTGGTGATTGGAAGTGCCCAGCCTAAACATACAGGAGGTTTGATGTTAAATACCAGATATAAAGTTTTTGATATGTCGGTCATGTTTAACTGGTCTTATGGTAACAACATCTATAACGCAGATAAAATTGATTTTGTTGCTTACGAAGGTTCTAAAAGGTACCAAAATATAAGCAATGATATGAGGCTATCCGAACGTTTTACTACTATAAACCCTGAAACTGGGGTGAACGTTATGTTTGGAAATAATGCGAACCCCGAGTTGTTTCAAGAACTCAATGAAGGCAAAAATATGTGGAACCCAATGGCAGCAAACGGTAGGGTATTAACTGACTGGGCGATTGAAGACGGTTCTTTTTTACGGCTTAGTAATCTGACTCTAGGCTATACAATGCCGACCAGCTTGTCCCAAAAGATGCTGATTAGCAACTTAAGGTTTTATGTCGCAGCGTATAACTTACATGTTTGGACAAAATATACTGGTCAAGATCCTGAAGTCGACACACAACGTAACCCTTTAACGCCGAGTGTAGGATATTCAGCATATCCTAAGTCAAAGAAAATATTATTTGGATTAAACGTAACCTTTTAGAGATGATGAGAATGAAAAATATAATATTGATTAAAGGCATTGCGATAATATTGCTTTTTATTTCAGGATGTAAAAAATATTTAGAAACAGAATCACCCTCCTCTCTGAGTCCAGAAACTGTATTTAATACAAGTTCGATGGCTAAAGCAGCTGTCATGGGACTGTATGGACGAATGACGGACACATATATTTATGGACAGAAACTTTCTGTGAATTGGCAAGGGGTCTCAGACATTGAGTCTAATGGAGCATTTAGTGAATCAAACTATGTCCAACCGACAAGTGATTATGGTGCAGGTAATTTTTTTGGGGATTCCAATAACCAAACTACTAGGTGGAAAAGCTTGTTTGAGTTTGCGGAAATGTCTACCGCTGTGGTAGATGGTATTAGAAGTTCTCCTATCTTAGAAAGCGAAGGTGCTACTATGTATCCATTATTAGGTGAAGCGCTAACTATTAGGTCATTAGCATACTTTGAATTAGTGCGATATTGGGGAGATGTTCCTTTTAAAACTGAAGCTTCTAAATCAGATCTTTCAAATGTATTTTCGGAAAAGGTTGATAAGGATACAGTATATTATCATTTGGTTGAAGATTTAGAGGAGGCTCAATCTTATTTACCTTATAAAGGCGCAAACGGAGAATATGGAACCGTCGAACGTATTACTAAGGGGTTTGCAAAAGGATTGCTAGCACGAGTTGCTCTTTTTGCAGGTGGTTGGTCGCTAAGAGATGGAAACTTATTTCCGAATTCAACTGCAGAAAAACACCCTTCACTGCCTGAATCAAATAATTATTATGTAGGGAGAGTACAAAACTGGAAAGACTATTATGAAATTGCCGCTAAGCATACTGCGGAGCTCATTGGAGCTTCAGAAAATCCTCACAGTTTAGATCCTAACTTCCAGAACATTTGGGAGTCGGTTTGTGGGGGTAGGTTAAATAGTTTTAATGAAAATTTATTTGAAGTAGCCTTTGGAATGGGACAGAACGGCGATATTGGCTCATTGATGGGATATGCTGTTGCTGGAGGTTCCAAGTTCGGGTCAAGGCAGTTTGGAGGAAGCTACGTAACATCTACTGCTTATTATTTTTATTCATTCGATAAAGAGGACGATCGTCGCGATGTTACCTTGTCGTGGATTGGATATGGAGCTGATAATAAAGAAAATATAAGCACGAACCCCTACGATGTGAAGTTAGCCAAGTGGCGTATTCATTGGATGTCTGATGCTTATTTAGCTATGCATAAAACTGCCTCGGGTCGAGTTGCTACGGGTGTGAACTGGATCCTTATGAGGTATTCAGATGTATATTTAATGTACGCAGAAGCATTAAGTCAAATTGAAAGCCCAGATGCCGTTCACCAAGCTGCAGGAATATCTGCTCGACAGGCATTAGAAAAAGTAAGAGAAAGAGCATTTGGATCTGGGTCGCCAAAAATCAAAGAATATAGCCCAGACTTTTTAGAGGCTTTAATAAATGAAAGAGCATGGGAGTTTGGAGGTGAATCCATAAGAAAACAAGATCTAATAAGATGGGGACTGTTGTACGAAAAAATTGAAGATATGAAGATGGCTTTGTGTTTGATGTATGATAATTCGAAGCCAGTCACTATTTTTGACAAGACTTACCAACCTTCAGAATTTCCAAAGAAATTGTATTATAGATTTTTGGATGATGAATTTATCGATAAGAACTCGTTGAATTACTACGGAGATCTTCCTGCAAATCCTGGGGGTGATTATCTTTCTGTTGACTGGTTTCCAAAACAAGCTGAAAAACCAGAAAAAGTAGATCCTGGGAAGGTTTATAATTATACAATTTGGCCTATTCGAGCTCTTTTAGCAGGCACTGGATTAATGGAGTCTTACGATTACTCAAGTTTCTTATCTCAATTGAAACATGGAAGTGAGATCCAAGCACAATTGAACCAATATAAGATGGGTAATGGCGTATGTAATTATAGACATGTTTTCCCAATTTATGTAGATGATATTAGAGAGTCAAGAGGATATTTGGAAAACTCTTTTGGATTTTAATTTAATGAACAGCACTATGTTTAAAAATACAATTAATATTATTTTATTGCTTGCGACAACATTCTTATTCGTAGGCTGTGAAAAAAAGATAAACGATTGGGAAATAGATGAATCTCATGCTCGTTTGTTCAGGCCTCTAAAGTTTGAGACCTCTAATATTGGAGCGACCGATGTAGAGATTGCATACACCAGAGTGGTATCGGCAGATAAGTATATTTTTGAGTTTAGTAAAGACAGTACTGAATTTAATGAGATAATTAAAACAGTTGAAATCTTGGCAGACACATTAACAGAGTTTGCCCCTTCAACTAGTCCAACTCGCGTAGGTTACCGTACATTATTCTCAGATCTGGATGGAACTTCACCTTACTCTGTACGAATGAAGGGGGTTAATGAAGAGACAGGCGATGAATCGGATTTCGTGCAATTGTTTTTTAGAACTACTGAAGAACAGTTGTTTACAACAGTTGATGCATCGGTGAATGGTTTGATTGCATATTGGGAAGAGGGTAGTGAGGTTACCCATCTTGAAATCACGGATACTACTAGCAACGAGTTAATTGATAAAATTGAAATCGATAATCAGGCAAAGCAAGAAGGAAAGTTAAAGATTGCTGGTTTACAATCAGGGAAAGTTTATTTGCTAGAGATCTTTAATAACGAGGTTAAACGAGGGAGCCTATACATAAGGACCGCTGGAATAGATGGAGGGGAGATAATTGCCGTATCGCCTAACGATAATCTGTCAGATTTAATAAACGCGGCCGCAATAGGTGGTCATAAAGATCTCGTTGTTGTTTTTAGTGGAGGAGAGGTGTATAGTTATGAGGATGTAAATATTCCAGAAGCGATAGAGAATATAAGCTTCTCAGGAGAGTTAGATGAAAATAGAAAACAAGCAGAGGTTACCTTTAAATCTGTCTCAATGTCTAACCCGTTAGTGGGTAGTGTTATTTTTGAAAATCTGGAGGTTAAAGCATCTCCTGGTGCGTCTTTTCTAATCACTCAAGAGAAAAATGGTAGTGAAGTTGAAAGCTATTCATTTGTAAACTGCACAATTTCTGGATTTGGAAATGGTGTTGTAAGAGTGAATAATAGTGTTACTGCAAATAAGATAAGCTTTAATAATTGTTTTGTTAATAAAAATGGTGGATGGGGAGTTGTTAACGTAGGGGGAAGTAGTGCAGTAGTTGATTCTATCTCATTTACTAATAGTACTCTTGTAGACTTAGCAACTCAGTTAATGGATGTCCGCGTAGCAGTAAAGAAAATAAAAATTCAAAAATGTACTTTTTATAATAAAAATGCTAGCATGACTCAACTGCTTCGCTTTGATAATAATAGGCTTCCTTTAGAGCTTGTAGCCTCAGATAATATAATTGCTGGTGACAATAATGGTGCAAAAATTAATTCAGTAAGCTACGATTATGAAAATCACGGTTTGAGCGTTTCTTTTGCAGGAAGTTATCGAACAAACGAGCTTGAAATAGAAAGAGAATCAAGAGGTTTCCCAGATATTACTGTTTTTAATGGTGATTCAAAGGAATTATTCATCGATCCGGATAACCTGAACTTTAGAATTAAACCTGATAATGGTTTTGGTGGACGCGGAAGTGCCGGTGATCCAAGATGGTATATTGAACCTTAGGAGATAGAATTTTATAGTTTTTTTAAATTAAAAATGGAGTGTAGAAATGAATAGAGTGGAAAGATATCCTTATTTGATTTTTTTAATTGTGATGATCTTATTTTTAAGTTCTTGTAAGGAAGAAAAGTCAAATGGAGGCGAAGGGAATAATAAAAAAGAAAATATTCACGATGGAAAACCTTTAGCATTCCCCACAGCTGAAGGCTTTGGAAAAGAGGTCACAGGAGGCCGTGGTGGCAAAGTGAGAAAAGTAACTAATTTAAACGATGCTGGGCCGGGAAGTTTACGAGCAGCCGTTGAGGCAAAAGATGCGAGGATTGTTGTTTTTGATACTTCGGGGACAATAAAATTAGAATCAAATTTGAATATTCGAAATCCTAACATTACAATTGCAGGTCAAACTGCACCAGGAGATGGTATTACAATAAGAGATTATCCCGTGGTGGTTTCTACTGAAAATGTTATTATCAGATACCTTAGGTTTCGCATGGGAGATGATGCTGGAATTGAAGCTGATCCACTAGGAGGATTCGAACAAAAGGACATTATAATCGATCACTGCTCCGTGAGTTGGTCTACAGATGAATGTGTTTCATTTTATAGTAATGAAAACTTCACGATGCAATGGTGTATTATTTCAGAGAGCCTTAGGGAGTCTGCTCACGATAAAGGAGCCCATGGCTATGGAGGAATATTTGGTGGGCAAAAGGCAACTTTTCACCATAATCTACTTGCACACCATGATAGTCGAAACCCTAGGTTTGGAGAAAGAGGAGGTACGGACTTAGCTAAAACCTCATTGGTAGACTATAGAAATAACGTGATTTATAATTGGGGTGGAAATACGGCTTATGGGGGGGAAGGGATGAATATAAACCTTGTTAATAATTACTATAAACCAGGCCCCGCTTCAAGAACCCAGTCTAAAATTTACTCAATAGACAAAAGTGTAGATCCAAATGAACCCATGTACGATATTTGGGGGAAATACTTTATCGATGGGAATTACTTTGAAGGTAACTTCGAGGTGACCGAGGATAACTGGAGCCATGGTGTTTACAATCAATTCCATCATAGTAATGGGGAGGTAACTGATGCTGATAAAGATACTATGCGAATTGATTTGCCACATGAAATAAATGATAATGTAAGAACACAGACCCCACAAGAAGCTTATAAAGATGTTCTCGCCTTTGCTGGAGCAAGTTTAGTCCGTGATGCGGTTGATATTCGCGTTCTGGAAGAAGTTAAAAATGGGACTTTTAGTGCCCAAGGCTCAAGTGGAAGTAACAATAGTCGAAATGGAATTATTGATAGTCCACATGATGTTGGCGGTTGGCCCGAACTTAAATCTAGTCCTGCATTAAAAGACTCTGATGGTGATGGTATGCCAGATGAGTGGGAGATAGCAAATGGACTTGACCCGAATAAATACGATGCGAACGGTAGAGATTTAAGTAAGGTTTACGACAATATAGAAGTTTATATTAACAGTTTAGTAGGGGAAGATTTAAAATAACAAATAGAAATGATGTATATCAGAAAATTTGATTTATTCTTTTCTTTATTAGCATTGTTTTCTTTGCTAGCATTATCTAGCTGTGAATCCAATAATAATGGGGGAAATTTCGAGCTTTCAGGTAATATAAAACCCGATGTTATAGTCTCCAAGGACGGTGATGGGGATTTTACAAGCCTGCAAGCTGCTATAGACCAAGTACCAGATAATCAAAAAGAGTATTTTGTTATTTTCTTAAAAAAAGGCACGTACAAAGAGGTAGTTACAATACCACATTCAAAGAATAACATTTATCTTCTAGGTGAAGAAGCTAAAAACACGGTAGTTACTTATGATAATTTCGCGAAGAGGCTCAATAAAGATGGTAAAGAGTATGGGACAAGTGGTTCTGCTTCAGTTTTTGTAAATGGAGATAATTTTGTTGCTGAAAATTTAACTTTTGAGAATACGGCTGGAATGACGGCTGGACAGGCTTTAGCTATTAACATACAAGGTAAATATAGTGCTTTTAAAAATTGTCGATTTCTTGGTCATCAGGATACCTGGTTTGCTAATAACGATACTTACCAATATCTTCTAGACTGTTATATCGAGGGCTCTGTGGACTTTATTTTTGGAGGCTCTACTGCTTATTTTGAGAAATGTGCTATCAACAGCACAAGAGATGGTTATATTACAGCAGCTTCAACCCCCCAGGAACAAAACTATGGATATGTGTTTGATAATTGCAAGCTTTCAGGTAATTCAGATGTTGCAGAGAACTCTGTGTACTTAGGAAGGCCGTGGAGACCGTTTGCTCATGTCGTGTTTTTAAATTGTGAAATGGATAGTCATATTCGTCTTGTTGGGTGGCATAATTGGGGTAATCCAGATAATGAAAAGACTGCTATTTATAAAGAGTACAATACTCGTGGTGGAGAAGTAGGAGATCGTGTTGACTGGTCCTACCAGCTCTCTAAAGAGGAGGCTGAGCAATATTCTTATGATCGCGTAATCGGTGGGAAACACCCTGAGTTTTTAAAGCAAGAAGTTTCTATAATGGAGTGAAAGAATGAAAAAGGCTATCCTATTATTTCCGCTATTTATTTGGGTTCTTTCATTAGCGGCTCAAAAGAAAATCTATTTGTGGTCGAATCAAAACATGCCCAACTCCAAAGGGTTAGTGATTAAGGACAGTGTTGCAAATGAAAGAGTCTATCACGTAGGTTCTCCATATATAGAGGCTTTCTTCACTTCTGATCAAGAAAATACAGGCGGCGCTGTACTGATTATTCCTGGTGGTGGTTATGCTAGATTAGCCCATGAAGTTAGCGGTAGACAATTAGCCAAGTGGTTTAATATCATGGGGATGGATGCTTTTGTTCTAATTCATCGCTTGCCGCATTCACCTGATTTGGTACAAAGGCATATGGCGCCAATTCAAGATGCGCAGCGTGCTTTCAAAATTATTAGGAAGAAGGGTAAATCCTGGGGTATTCATCCAGATAAAATAGGAGTAATGGGGTCTTCTGCAGGTGGACATTTAGCCGCCACTCTGAGTAATTTTGTTGAAGACTTTTCTATAATAGGTGATGAGATAGATAAGGTTAGTTATAAGCCAAATTTTCAAATTTTAGTTTCCCCAGTAATTGATTTTGGAGTTCATGCACATGAGGGGAGTAGGGAGAATCTTTTAGGGAAAAACCCTCCCGATAGCTTAGTGCATTGGTTTAGCATGCAATGTCAGGTAACTAAAGATACACCGCCAGCATTTCTAGTACATGCAGCTAATGATAAAGGTGTAAAGCCTATAAATAGCACGATGTATGTAGATGCATTACTGAAGCACAATGTAATGTGCTCGTTTCATCTTTTTCCCGGTGGTGGTCATAATATATCGTTAAGGGACAATCCAGGAAGTGCCTCGATGTGGGTGTCTTTATGTGAAAAATGGTTGATAGAAATAGGGGTTTTGAGTCGCAATGAGTGAGTGGTATAGCTCTTAGTTCCCGCTTGATTGAAGGTAATATGGTTTTGTAGAGTATTTATTTATTTATTTATTGAATATGATTAAGAATAGAATTGCAATTCTTTTAACCGTGATAAGTGGTGTTGTGTTTTTGTGTAAAACCATTACCGCACAGCAGTTGAATGAAAATAAGAAGTATAGTTGGGATAATTTGCCCGAAGTGATTGTGCCGGTTTTTCGTGAAGACACTCTTGATATTCGAAGTTTTGGTGCGATTGGTGATGGAAGGACTTTGAACACTGAGAGTATTAATACGGCTATTCAAGCTTGCAGTGAAAAGGGAGGAGGTGTAGTTTTAGTACCTTCAGGATATTGGATGTCAGGACCTATTGTGTTGAAAAATGATGTTAATCTACATTTAGATGAAAATGCTTTTTTACAATTTACTCCTGATTTCGATGAATATAAAATAATTGAAGGTAATTATGAAGGCAAACCTTCTGCTAGGAATGAATCACCGATTAGTGGTAAAGGACTTAAGAATATTGCCATAACAGGCAGGGGGACTATTGACGGTTCTGGCGATGCCTGGCGAATGGTCAATAGAGATAAAATGACCGAAAAGCAGTGGAAGGAAAAAGTTGCTTCTGGTGGTTTAGTGAGTGAGGATGGGAAGTTATGGTTTCCTTCTCAAAAAACTAAATTAGCGCATGATCAAAAGAGATCTGTGCTTTTGGGGGATAATAAATCACTAACAGATTTCGAGGATATAAAAGACTATTTAAGACCTAACCTTTTGGTATTGACTGAATGTGAAAATATCCTACTAGAGAATGTAACCTTTCAAAATTCACCGGCTTGGAATCTACATCCGTTAATGTGTGAGAATTTGACAATTAAAGGGGTTCTTGTAAAGAATCCTAGTTATGCACAAAATGGAGATGGGATAGATATTGAGTCATGTTCTAATGTGTTAATAGAAGGGTGTACGCTTGATGTAGGTGACGACGCAATTTGCATAAAATCAGGGAAAGACGAAGAAGGTAGAAAACGAGGCATGCCAACTCAAAGGGTTGTAATTAAAAATAACAAAGTTTATCGTGGGCATGGAGGGTTTGTTGTGGGCAGCGAAATGTCTGGGGGAGCTCGTGATATATTTGTAGAGAATTGCACTTTTATGGGAACAGACAAAGGAATCCGTTTTAAAACAACTCGTGGACGAGGAGGTTTGGTTGAAAACATTCACATCAGAAACATCAATATGTTTGATATTGATCAAGAAGCAATTTATTTTGATATGTACTATTGGACGAAGCCTCCCAAAGCTAATGAACCTCAGGAGATCCCTGCCGTTACAGTTGAAACCCCACAAATAAGAGGTGTCTTTATTGAAAATATCAGTTGTAGAGGTGCCGATGTTGCGGTTTTTATTAGAGGGTTACCAGAAATGCCTATTGAAAACATCAATATGGTAAATCTGAATATGGAGACAAAGCAAGGAGTGCAAATTAAAGATGCTGTAGGTATTTCAATTGATTCTGCATCGGTTTACACAACGGATCCAGATGATGTAATATATGTAGAAAGCTCGAGAGAGTTGACTTTTAATCGTTTTAATTACGATATCAAAAAGGGGCTCATTGAAGTACATGGTGAAAGGTCTAAGAATATAAATTTATCAAATACAGAATTTGACTCAACTAAAGCTTCCTTTAAAAATGGCTCTAAGCCTATTGTTTTAAATGTTAATTAAGATATGATGCTAATTAAAAGATACCTAGTTGTTTTTTTATTTTTAAGTACAGTTTCTTTAGCTTGTTATGCACAAAAAGAGATGACTCTAAAGTATGATAGGCCAGCGGCAGATTGGAATGAAGCGCTGCCGATTGGAAATGGTCGATTAGGGGCTATGGTTTATGGAATTCCTGAAGCAGAACAAATTCAATTAAACGAAGAAACGATTTGGGCTGGAGAGCCAGGAAACAATGTAAGTAAAGGTGCCAGCGACAATATTGAAAAAATAAGAGAACTCTTGAATAAAGGAGCTTACCAAGAGGCGCAAGAACTATCTAACGTTACATTTCCAAGACATGCATCAGATACATTGAATTATGGGATGCCTTATCAGAGCTTTGGAAGCCTTTGGTTAGATTTTCCTGGGCATGAAAAATATTCAGAACTCCATAGAGAATTAGATATTGCAGAAGCAGTTGCTAGGACCTCTTACACGGTTAATGGAATTGAATTCAATAGAGAAATAATCAGCTCTTTTACAGATGATGTTGTAATATTGAAGTTAACTGCTTCAAAGGAAAATGCACTGAGTTTTTCTTTGCGTTTGACTAGCCCCTATGATGATTATACGGTGAAATCAGACAATCATACTTTAAGGTTAGCTGGAGTAACTAGCTCGGTTGATAATAAAGCAGGAGGAGTTAGGTTTGAAGGGATTGTTAAACCTATTGTAGACGGAGGAGAAATAAAAAATGAAGATGGATTTCTTAAAATAAAAAATGCGAATGAAGTTTTAATATATGTTTCAATAGGAACAAATTTTGTTAACTACAAAGATTTAAGTGGTGATCCATTTGAAAGAGCCTCCAAAACACTTGAAACAGCAACTAATAAAAGTTATAAGGAAGCACTAAAAAACCATATCGATAAATACCAAAGTTTTTTCAATAGGGTGTCCCTTGATCTTGGGACATCAGAACAAGCGAATAAAATGACAAATATTCGTGTAAAAGAGTTTTCTAAGCAACACGATCCAGAACTTGTTTCTTTGTATTTTCAATTCGGTAGGTATTTACTAATAAGCTCTTCTCAGCCAGGTGGGCAACCGGCTAATTTACAGGGAATATGGAATGACAAGCTATTTCCACCATGGGATAGTAAGTATACTGTGAATATCAATACAGAAATGAACTATTGGCCTGCAGAAGTTACGAATTTATCTGAAATGCATTATCCTCTTTTTTCGATGGTAAAAGACCTCTCGATTACAGGGCGAGAGAGTGCTAAAGAAATGTATCGAGCTCGTGGATGGAATATGCATCATAATACAGATTTGTGGCGAATAACTGGAGTTGTTGATGGAGGTTATTATGGGGTATGGCCTATGGGAGGAGCGTGGTTAAGCCAGCATTTGTGGCAACACTACTTGTACAATGGGAATATAGATTTTTTAAACTCTTATTATGAAGTTTTAAAAGGTAAAGCATTGTTTTACCTAGATGTTCTTCGACCTGATCCGTCAGGGCGGTGGCTAGTAGTTAGTCCATCTATATCACCAGAGAACTCTTATTTACCAGGAAGTATTGGTGTATCGGCAGGGACTACTATGGACAATCAATTGGTGTTTGATGTGTTTAATAATTTCATTGATGCTGCAGAAGAGTTAAATATAGATCATGCTTTAGCTGATTCTATTCGTACGGCACTTGAAAAACTTCCACCGATGCAAGTTGGGAAGTTTGGTCAACTTCAGGAATGGTTATCTGATTGGGATGATCCAAAGGATAAACATAGACATATCTCTCATCTATATGGGTTATATCCTTCGACTCAAATCTCCCCATTTCGTAACCCAGAACTTGCAGAAGCAGCTATAACAACCCTCAAGCATAGAGGTGACAAGTCAACTGGTTGGTCTATGGGCTGGAAGGTGAATTGGTGGGCTAGGCTGCTAGATGGTAATCAAGCATATAATTTAATTCGAGAACAATTAAGTCCTCCCGTTGGAGATACAGGTCAAGCGGGAGGAACTTATCCGAATTTATTAGATGCGCACCCACCTTTTCAAATTGACGGAAATTTTGGATGTACTGCAGGTATTGCAGAGATGCTAGTTCAGTCCTATGATGGTAATATTTTTATTTTGCCAGCTCTTCCAGATGCTTGGAGCAAGGGGTCGGTTAAAGGGCTCAAGGTCCAAGGGGGCTTTGAATTGAGTTTTTCTTGGGAACAAGGTCGTTTAACAAAGCTTACCGTACTGTCTAATTTAGGGGGGAATTGTAGATTGCGCTTAGCGAGTGATGTAAATATGATTGGAGAAACACCTCTTGAAAAAGCGGCAGGAGAGAATCAAAATCCATTTTATAGAGTTCATAAAATTAAAAAGCCAGTAATTTCTTCGGATTTAGTGGAAAGGGGGAGTTCTTTTGTTTTACCAAATACAAAAATTATAGAGTTTGAAACCGAGAAGGGGCGTACATATATTTTTAACAAAATCTGAGAAGTCTTAGAGCTTAATGAATCATACATCATTATATGATAGGATTGTGTTGAGAAGCAGGCATTAACTTACTAATTATGTTTTTATTAGGATATGATATTGGAAGCTCATCAGTTAAAGCGAGCTTAATTGATACAGGAAATAGTACAACTGTTTTTTCAGATTTTTCACCTCAACAAGAAATGGTGATTCATTCAGAAAAGATAGGTTGGGCAGAACAGGATCCAGAAACCTGGTGGAAATATCTGGTTGATGTTACTAGGAAAGTATTGGACGATTCTAAAGTTGACCCTGCTGACATCAAAGGGATAGGTATCTCTTGGCAAATGCATGGGCTAGTTTGCGTGGATAAGAATCACCATGTATTAAGACCCAGTATTATTTGGTGTGACAGTAGGGCAGTTCCCTACGGGAATGATGCATTTGATAAACTAGGGAAAGAGCAGTCGCTGTCTTATCTGCTGAATTCTCCTGGGAATTTTACTGCCGCAAAGCTGGCCTGGGTGAAAGAAAATGAGCCTGAGGTTTATAGCCGGATTTTTAAAGTGATGCTTCCTGGAGATTACATAGCTATGAAGCTAACTGGTCGCATAACAACTACTATTGGGGGGTTGTCTGAGGGGGTGTTTTGGGACTTTAAAAAACACAGAGTTTCCCAAGATGTGATGGATTGCTTTGGGTTTGATGACTCGTTAATTCCTGAAATTGTCCCGACCTTTGGAGATCAAGGCTCTGTTTGTAAATCTGCTGCTTTGGAACTGGGCTTAGAGGAAGGAACCAAGTTAGGCTATAGGTCAGGAGATCAGCCAAATAATGCTTTGTCACTGAATGTCATGGAGCCTGGGGAAGTGGCAGCAACAGCTGGAACGTCAGGAGTTGTATATGGCGTGATGGATGATTATAACTACGACCCCCTATCACGAATAAATATATTCTCGCATGTGAATCATTCCAAAGAAAGACCGCGTCTTGGCGCGCTTTTATGCGTAAATGGAACGGGCATTTTAAATTCCTGGATAAAAAAGGAACTGTTGTTTAACCGTTTGTCTTATCAGGAGATGAATTCGCTTGCGGATAAATCTCCTATTGGTGCAAATGGAATCAGCTTTGTCCCTTTTGGCAATGGTGCTGAACGAATGCTGTTAAATAATAATATAGGGGCATCTGTTCATAACATTAGCTTTAATAATCATTCCATGGGAGATATTATTCGTGCTGCTCAAGAAGGAGTTGTGTTTTCATTTCGTTTTGGGATGGACATTATGCGTGAAATAGGTTTAGACCTTCAAGTTATTAAGGCGGGTCACTCCAATATGTTTTTGAGTGAAGTGTTTCGAAAAACCTTATCCAGTATTACCGGCTCTGTGATTGAGATTTTTGATACGGATGGCTCCATTGGTGCCGCAAGAGGTGCAGGCATGGGGATTGGTGTTTATACCAATAGAGAAGAGGCCTTTACTTCGCTGGAAAGAATTATGGTTGTAGAACCTGATCTAAAAAATAAAGAACAATATCAGGAAGCATATAATAAATGGAAATTAAAAATTAACAATTAAAATATATCGTTAGTTTGTACTTAGAAAAATAAAGACAAGTAAAAAGAATAGATCGTGAAATATTATTTTTGGTATAAATAAGCTCCATCTGCTGCCCTAACTTTAATGATACAATAGGCAGAACCTAAGCATAATATTAAGGACAGCAGATTTATTGAGTCAAAGCCAGAGAGTATTTAGGGAAGAACCCATTATCACGATGTTAGCCACTC
>DXEZ01000017.1 GCA_019114715.1 Candidatus Sphingobacterium stercoripullorum
GTTGGCAGTATGGCTTTCGAGTAAAACCCGTAAAGCTGCTTGATGGGGAAGTTCTTGGGGTTGGAAAATTCTAAAATTACCGCTTTTCCGCCCGGTCTTAGCACTTTATGGATCCCTGCAAGCCCAGCCGAAAGGTTCTCGAAGTTCCTCACGCCAAATGCAACTGTTACGGCATCAAAGGTGTCTTGTTGGAAGGGGAGGTGTTCGGAGTCTCCAAGTTGCACCTCGAAGCGATCTTGAAGATTTCTCTTCTCTATTTTTTCCTGGGCAACTTCCAGCATGCCGCTGGAAATATCTACGCCAATGATCTTCTTTGGATCGAGCCTCTTTAACGCTTCAAAGGCAAAGTCACCCGTCCCGGTTGCTACGTCTAGCATCAGCTGTGGCTGAAGTTCCTTTAAAGAAGCTATTGCTTTTTTTCGCCAAATGATATCTATTCCAAAAGATAAAAAATGATTTAAAAAATCATAGGTCGGCGAGATGTTATCAAACATGCTGGCAACCTGAGTCTTCTTATCCTCCGAACGCTCTTTATAGGGCTTTATGGTATTTGTCTGTTCTGCCATAGTACAAAGATACCATTATTTAAATTTTTGTGGATGTAAAAAATTAGTATTTCCGAGGATAGGGGTGAAGTTTCAGTCTTGTGTAGGAAATTGCCTTAAAAGATGGAGCTTTCAATTAAAAGTGATTTTAGTTGTTAACATATTGGAAAGTTATAAACAATTTCGTAAATTGTTAATATGCAGTATATTCTGCTGGCAGGATTGTAGTTGTTAACAAATGGCTGTGGAAAACATGGTTTTCTTGGGGCTTGATAGATAAGGGGTTTGAAGATTACCTGGGAACCCTAAAAAATACAATGTGAAGAATTGAAAATGACATGACAAGTATTTTTTATAACTTTGTTATCCTTTAGAAGTAAACGGACTTTAATAGAAGAAAATAACACAATCAATACAAGGAATTTCAATGAGTAATAGCGATTTTTCAGGGGCGGCAAACACGAATCGTACGCGTCAGAGTATCTCCAGCAAACGTGCTGGGTTAAGCAACATGATAAGTGGTCTTGGTAAACTCCCGCCTCAGGCAGTTGATGTAGAAGAAGCAGTTCTTGGTGCATTGATGTTGGAAAAAGACGCATTAAGTGAAGTTATTGATGTGCTTACCCCAGAAGCCTTTTATAAAGAAGCACACCAGCGTATTTTTGAGGCCATTTATAACCTGTTTCAGAAATCATCTCCCGTAGATATAGTTACGGTGACGGCTGAGCTTCGGACCATGGGTGCTTTGGAACTGGTAGGTGGTGCTTTTTACATTACTCAGCTGACCGATCGCGTAATTTCTGCAGCAAACATTGAATACCACGCTAGGATTATTTCTCAAAAATACATCCAAAGGGAGCTGATTCGTGTGTCCAGTGAAATCATCAATCAATCTTACGATGAGACTTCCGATGTGTTTGATTTATTAGACCATGCCGAGAAAAGTCTCTTTGAGATTGCCCAGAGTAACTTAAGGAGAGACTCTAGAAAGATGGACGATATTGTGCGCGAGGCTATTTCTAACTTGGAAATGCTACGTGACCGTTCGGATGGTTTGACAGGTATTCCTTCTGGATTAACCGATCTAGATAGAATGACCTCAGGCTGGCAGCCTTCGGACTTAGTAATTATTGCTGCTAGGCCGGCGATGGGTAAAACGGCTTTTGTTCTATCTGTGGCGCGTAACGCTGCCGTAGACCACGAAAGACCGGTAGCTGTATTCTCCCTAGAGATGTCATCGGTACAATTGGTGAATCGTTTGATCTCCGGTGAAACGGAAATCGAGCAGGAGAAGCTGCGTAAGGGAACCCTTGCAGACCACGAGTGGCAGCAGCTACACTCTCGAGTAGGCAGGCTTATTGAAGCACCTATTATTATTGACGATACCCCAGCTTTAAATATATTCGAGTTTCGTGCCAAGTGCCGACGTTTAAAGGCGCAGTACGATATTCAAATGGTGGTGGTCGACTACCTGCAGTTGATGCATGGTAAAGCAGACGGCAAAAGCGGAAACAGGGAGCAGGAGATTGGTAGTATTTCTCGAGCTTTAAAGTCGGTTGCCAAAGAACTTAATATTCCCGTGCTGGCTTTATCCCAGTTGAGTAGGGCCGTAGAGTCTAGACCAGGGAATAGCAAGAGGCCAATGCTTTCTGACTTGAGGGAATCTGGATCAATCGAGCAGGATGCCGATATGGTGCTATTTTTATATAGGCCAGAGTATTACGGTATTGATGAGGACGATGAAGGTAGACCTACAGCAGGTATTGGAGAGGTGATTATTGCTAAACACAGAAACGGTGAGACTGGTATCGTTCCCCTGAAGTTCGTTGGTAAGTTTGTGAAGTTTACAGACTTAGAAGAGAATTTCTTCGCTCAAGGTGGAGATGAACTGGGTGGCGGTATGGATAGCTTTCAAGGCTCCGCGCTTGGGCCTTCAGATTCTTTTGGAGGTGGTGGAGGTGGAATCACCATGCCTTCGCGCATGAACGATATGCCCGATGATTCTCCCTTTTAATAGTTGAAGTTATTAGTTGTAATTTTTAGCCACTATTTTCTAGTTCCCCTAGGTCGCTATGTTATATTGCGGCTACCGCTTGTATGCTATTAGGTTGTGGCTTAGCAGTTGGTAGTGAGGCAGCCCTGAAGCTAGCAATTTGTAGGTAGGCCTAAAAGGCGTTTTTCAGATCCAGTTAGGCCACTTAAAGTGGATAGATTCTCACTATAGCTACTCGTACACCTCTATAGCATCTGCGATTTCCTTCATAGTGAACTTGCCCTTTATTTCTACAAATATATGTTCGCCACCATTAGATGAGATTCCGAGCATCAACTTAGTCACTCTATCTTTCTCTATCAATCCATTAATAGAGACTCTATCGCCACCGCTTATGATACTAGCATATTCCTCCATTTTTTCTTTTTTCAAGAAGTTCCTAAAATCCTGGCGTACGCCCGCGCTGTTGTTAGCCTGGTTTAAAATCATGACTTTCACGCCTTTGATATTTTTAGATAGCGCATTGAGCGCTTTATCATTGCTCGCTTTGGCTTCCTTAGCGATGAAGGACTTCACCATGAGCTGAGGAACATTCAGTGAAACTATCTCCGCATCGGCATCCAAAGAGGAGCTGGTTAAGAAACCCATGTTAGGCCCCTGTCTAATGAGGCAGGACTGCAATAAAAACAGTAGAGGCAGCCCGAGCAATAGTAGATTGAACTTTTTCATATTATTTCTCCTGAACTAATTGGTTTAAATCATCGTAAGCAATTGCGCCTTCTAAAATCATAAAGATGGTGTCACCATCGGATGAAATGTCCAGAAGGAGGTTGCTTAGCACATTGTTATTAGTGTCTTCGGATAAGAATCTAATCTTATTGCCTTCGCTATGGATGACCATTAACTCTTCATAGTGGATGCTCGAAAAAGCATTTTTTACTTCCCTTGAAATGCTCGGGTTGGAGTCGCCCTCTACGATGAGCATCTTTATGGAATTGATTTTACTCAGTAAGGGTTTAATCTGCTCCATGCTCTCATCGCCTAAGTTTAAATTGTTGAGCATATTAAACATGGGCTTACCAATTTTAATAGAGGTTACACCTTTAGCCTCTTGATAGTTGTCAAATATTTTATTGAGCCTAGACACTTGGCCTTGCGCTAGAGTGGCTAGCGATAACATCACTGCGATTAATATTGTTCTCATAGCTTCTTGTTTATAGTTTTATATTTAAATGTTTGATTTTCTCTACTGCTTGTTTGCCTTCTTTTAATTTAGAGGCAACCACATATAAAGAGGCTTTAATGATCTCTGTGGCCTCTTCATCGTATACGGGCTTCCCGTTTACTAGGACCATGGGCCGCTCATCAGGAGTCTCATCTTTTGGGGCTGCCTCTTTAGCCGGTTGATCTGCGCTATTTACTAGAGTCTCCTGCGCTTGCTTTAGCACATCGGGCGCAGCCTTTTCCTTTATGTCTACATCAAGCTCTGACCCCTCTTGCTGGCTATTACCAAGTGCCGTGTCTTTTTGCAAAGCGATAGTCTCTTCATTCCCGTTTTGCTGAGGTAAAGGAGCGTTAAAAAGCGCAAAGCCAATCAGGAGCATAGCTGCGGCGGTACCCGCATATTTCCAAAGTGGGATGGTCTTTCTTTTCGCTGGCGTTTGCTGAGGTTCATCCTCCGCTTTTGCTAAGAACTCATCAAAACTCCAGTCCATCTTCTCTGCCTTTGCCTCCTGGAGGCTTTCAAAGTAGCTGCCTTTATCTTTAAGCTGGCGCTCCTCCTTTAAAGAGGACTCCCCTTGCCAGTATTTATCTTTTACTTCTTTCCAGTTGTCCTTTTTCATAATCAAAAACTTTACTCAGTTGACCTTTAATTTTCTCTCTCGCGCGCATGAGGTTGACCCGAACGGCCGATTCCTTCATGCCCAGTACCTCCATAATCTCCCCGATTTCATATTCTTCTATATCCCTGAGGTGCATGATCATTTTTTGCTTATCGGGAAGTCTTTGCATCCAGCTCAGAACCAGTTCTCTAGTGAGCGCCGGGTATTGCGCTATGGTATTTCGCTGGGGCAGGCTCTCTTTATAGTCCGTGGCCAGCCTGGTTCTTTTTAACATATTCAAGGCGTCATTACGTATGCAGCGCATCGCATAAGCCTCTTTGTTTTTAATTTTCTCTAGCTCTGTCTTTCCTTGCCACAATTTGAGCATCACCTCTTGTACTAAATCTGCCGCATTTTCCTCATCCCTAAGGATGCTTTTAGCAAATCGGTACATTTTGTCCCGGTGGATAAATACGGTATTTTGAAAAATATCTTTTGTCATTATGCTTACTCTAACTATAAGACAACTCAGCGCGCAAATTCATTACATAAAGATGGAAAATAAAAAGGAGCTTCTATTTACTTTTAAATATAGTGAGGCCTGTGAGTGCGCAAAAATGAGTTTTTATAGGGTAGGGACCCATAGCGCTAGCTGATGGTATTGTTAAATAAGAGGAATTTACGGCTAAAAAATTTGCTAGTTTTCATTAATTCATATAAAGTGATAGGTATTTTGTATTTTCGTAGCGAGAGAGAAATTTAGAATTAAATAAGTAGATACATTGGATTATTTAGCAGGTTTAAACGAATCGCAGAGAGGGGCCGTGGAGCAAATCACTGGTCCTGTTATGATTGTTGCAGGAGCGGGTTCGGGAAAAACGAGAGTTATTACCTATAGGGTGGCGCACCTTATAAAAAAAGGAGTGGATCCTTTTAATATTTTAGTATTGACCTTTACCAATAAAGCAGCCAAGGAAATGCGTGAGCGAATTTCTACGGTTGTGGGTAGTGAGGCGAAGAATATTTGGATGGGGACTTTCCACTCTGTTTTTGCTAGGATCTTACGTAGCCAGGCCGATAAGCTGGGCTACCCTCGGAATTTCACGATTTACGATACGGACGATACCAAAAGCTTGCTTCGTACGATTATTAAAGAAATGAATCTCGATGATAAAGTTTACAATGTAAACCACGTCTATGGGAGAATTTCAGCTGCTAAGAACAATTTAGTATCCCCTCAAGAGTACATAAAAAATCAGCAAGTTCAGGCGGAAGATAGAGAAGCCAGGAAGCCTCATTTAGGGCAGATTTACCTGACCTATGCGCAGCGTTGCTTTAAAGCAGGGGCGATGGATTTCGACGACCTGCTGTTTAAAACAAACGTGCTGCTGCACAAGTTTCCCGATGTCTTACACCATTACCAGCATCAATTCAAGTATGTCATGGTGGATGAGTACCAAGACACCAACTTTTCGCAGTATCTGATCATAAAGCGCCTAGCGGCAGTACATGAGAATATTTGTGTAGTGGGCGATGATGCGCAGAGTATTTACGCCTTCCGTGGTGCAAACATTCAAAACATCTTAAACTTTCAAAAGGATTACCCCGATGTGCGGGTTTTTAAATTGGAGCAAAACTACCGTTC
>DXEZ01000124.1 GCA_019114715.1 Candidatus Sphingobacterium stercoripullorum
AGGAATCTCGCTCGATCAATTGGTGCAGAACTTGGACTTTGCACCAACGATTCTCGATTATGCAGGGATAAAGCCGCCAGCAAGTATGCAAGGCGAATCCTTCCGCAGGCTGCTTACTGGAGACCAGAATCAAGGTTGGAGAGATGCTATTTATTACACCTACTACGAGTATCCATCTATACATATGGTGAAACGACACTATGGAATACGAACCGACCGTTATAAGCTAATTCATTTTTACTACGATGTGGATGAATGGGAGTTATACGATCTGGAACATGATCCCCAGGAAATGAGAAATGTATACCAGGACCCTGAGTATAAATTAGTAAGAGAAAATCTACATCAAAAGCTCCTAGAAACTAGAGCTTATTACGGCGACTCGGGTGCATTAAATAAAAAATTCCTATACGATGCAGGGCTGAAGTAAGGTAGCATGGAATAAAAGGAACACGTTGCCATTTGCCAATCTTTTATAATATAAATTCCCAATTCACACACAAAAATTTGTTGTTGTTTATTGGATATATCATCAAATCATGGATTGTCGCTGGTCGATCTAGGATCTCATACCGGAGTCCTTGAAGGCTCATATGCGCTGTTTACCATCCTAATAATATGGCCGAAACTATAATCACTGCAGACCAGGGTGTGCAAGACACATACTATACATTGATGAAAGATGATCTGGGCGTAATTTATTTCTACGAATTTAATCCTTGTGTTTCTTCTCCTTCTACTCAGTATCAGGAAATTAGAAATAATGCTGATATTAATCAATTGTCATTTATAACTTCCTCTGGATTGTTAGAGCACTTTTATTATGCTGTGGATAATAAATAAACTTATACGACATTCCAACCATTAGAGCGAGAGTGGTTTGTGAGTTTGAAAACTCCAAAGTAATAAAGGACTTATAGATGTTTAAAGGGAAAGTTATGGTATCCACGTTGACCCCATGTTTAATAGCCGAATAGTAGTTGGTGTTGATGATGATAATGGCAGTTAAGAGGGGTACTACTTAGATCTTTTACTAATAGGTGATGTTTCAGGGAGTACCCACTCTAAAAAGTTCGATGAGTTTGGAGAAATTGTAGAGCTCAATTATAGAAATCCTTTCATAGTAACTATTAAAAACACCAATCCCCTGCAAGTTCTACATGCGGGGGGTGGGTGAATAGTAGCTATAAACTGTTTCAACTGGATGAGTGAGCTTACCCGAGACAGTTTAAGTAAGAATTGATTTAAGTTGTGAGTTAGTGCATTGGCTTATCACTCGATATACTTCATTTTGTACATATGGAAGCCTTCTGCCCAGTAGTCAGTCACTTTCTGAACCAGCTTAAAGCCTTGTTTCTCATAAAACTTAAATGCAAACTGCGAAGTTCTAACAACGATCTCATGAATGCCTGATATTGCATGAATCTTATCGATCCGGTGTTGTAATAATTGACTACCAAAAGACCTGCCTTGATATTCCGGGTGAATGATGTCCCAGCTTATAAAGGCAGTTTTTTTATCGGCAGAAAAATTGATGCCGCCACAGCCAATCATTTGTCCCTTAAAAAGCAAAACGTAATAAAGCTCAATTTCAGAGTTTAAGTACCGCTTTAAATCCCCTTCTTCTTCTATAGCAAAGTATTTCGGGGTATTTAATCGAAAAAGATTAAGGACTTCGTATTCATCCTTCGATTGGTACTCCCGTATAATAGCAGGTTGTGTCATTTGTAAAAATCAGTTATAGAATCCTAGAACAAAATAAGACTATGTGGCTCATTTAATCGCATTAACAATTACTCTTATTGCATAAGGAATTCTTAAATAACTCTATTTAAAAAAAGGCTAACCTATTAAAAAATGGTTAATCTAATTTTTAGTTTCCAATCGTTATTTCACTTGATTGAATTTTTTCATACGTTCTTCGGAACAAAAGGGGAGGTTCCAGTTCCGCGTGACGGCAACCATGCGTAAAGAAAAACAAATCCCGATTGCAAAAATAGCTACACCATCGGCTGGGAGGTTTAAATAATGCCCGCCGACGACAATAATTGCTGCTAATAAGGCAGCTGCAGCGTAAATCTCCTTCTTTAAGATCATCGGAATTCGGGTGAGTAAGATGTCACGAATAGCACCACCTCCAACTGCGGTAATGACACCTAAGAATACAGCCATCATACCATTATGACCGAATGCTATAGTTTTTTCTGCACCAAAAACTGCAAAAAAAGCAAGACCAATAGCATCGAAAAGAATAACAGGCCGTTTAAGCTTTTCCAGCCATCCGTAAAGGCTAACGGTTAGAACAACAGCTAAAAGAGCGGTCGCTAAATAATACCAGGTCGATAATCCTGCAGGCGGCAGAGCTCCAATGCATACATCTCGAATGATTCCTCCACCTGTGGCTACAGTCATCGCTAAAAAGGCAATGCCAAATAAGTCCAATCCATATTGACGTGCGGCAACAGCGCCACTCACGGCAAATGCAAATGTGCCTATTAAGTCAAGGACGAGGTAGAGTGTGTCTATTTTTTCCACTAATGATAATCTATTGTAAACATTAAGAAATAGCGGGTCCTCGCGTTTGATATCAGCGACAGACACCGGATTTCAGTATAAAGAAATTGACGAAATATAACCTTTAGTTTAGATATATTTCTTGAATTAATGTTATAGTTTTTATTTTTTGATTTGCTGCTGCAAAAATTAAGGTTATAATTGCTTCTTCATTCTCATTATTTCTGCTGCTCCATGGTCTCTGTTGGGATGCAGTTGCCTCAATGAAAAATTAAGCCGAAGATTTACGTCTAAAATCGTCTAAACTTTGTGTGAAAAAAATCCTTTAGACGATGTTTTTTTAGACGTTATTTCCCTAGTTGTTTGATATGTAGTGTTTTGGGCTCGTCTAAAAACGCTGATATAAATATAATTAGACAAATGAATTTAGACGAAGAGCTAGGTTTAGCACTTTAAAAGGCAACCTTATAGTAGAACAAATAGAGCTCGAGATATTAATACCCAAACATTTGAGCTTCTGTTTTGTTCTTTACTTAAGGGGCTTTAAGTAAAAGGTTCATAATCTTTAGCACCATTCCTACAAGTTTTTTGTTGAATTGTGCGGTGCTATTTTAGAATCTTATATTGTAGCTTTATTCCTTATTCTAAGGTGTTGAACCCTTTAAATTAAAATTAACGATGAAAAGTGAAGTCTATACAATAATTGGTAGCACAGGAACTATAGGTTCAGAGCTTGTTCGTCTACTAGTCCAAGAGAAAGTTTCCGTTCGTGCAATTATGCGAAACTTTAACCGTATTCAAGAAGACCTGTCCTATGTGCACTGGGTAAAGGCGGATATCGAAAAGGAGGAACTGTTAAATGGAGTTTTAGCAGGCACCACTAGGTTGTTTCTCCTTTCAGGTAATCGCCCTGGGTTTAGCAAGTCGCAGATTCAGGTTGTAGAAAAGGCTAAAGAATTAGGTGTTCAGCACATTGTAAAACTATCGGCATTAGGGGCCACTTCAAGGAGTAAATCAGGCTTAACAAAAGAACACTACGATGTAGAGCAAGCATTGGAAGCATCGGGGCTTTCTTATACTATACTCAGGCCACATGCTTTTATGCAAAACTGGCTGAGTGATGTGGCGAAAACGGTTCGTAAGGAGAATAAAATATATGCTGCGGTAGGGGATGGCAAGGTTCCATTTATTGACACGCGCGATATTGCGGCAGTGGCAGCTGAAGCGCTATTGCACCCCGAGAAGCACAACAAGAAACTTTATGTACTAACCAGTGGAATAGCCTTCAGTTATTACGATTTAGCGCACGCAGTCTCCCAGGCTACTCAAAAAGAGGTTGTCTATGTGCCTTTATCGATGGAGGAGATGAGAAAGCGAATGCAAGATCAGGGGATTAATGATGCTATGATTGAAGGCTATTTGTCTCTAGCAGCTCACCAAAAAGCTGGAGGAGCAACAGCCAGAGTGTCCTCTGATGTCAAAGATGTACTTGGCAGGGAGCCCATAACAGTAGAGCAGTTTGCTGATGAATTTAAAGAGTATTTTAAAGCGTGATTCGCTGCTTTAGTTTTGGCAGTAATTCATCAAGAGGTAAAGAGGATACCTAAAGTCTAATTAACACAAACTTTCGTAAATAAGATTCGGTTTTTTTAATTTTATTGTACACGGTTGTTGTTTTCCTTACCAGAAATAAACTCTTGATGGCAATAAATCTCAAAAATTTGAAGTTAATTAATTGCAGTCCTATATAATAAAAAACAAACTTATGATGAAAGCATCTGATTTATTTGTGAAAGCTTTAATAAATGAAGGCGTGAACTATGTTTTCGGAGTCCCAGGAGAAGAAAATTTAGATTTAATAGAATCTCTTCGGGATTCACCCATAGAGTTTGTTGCTACTCGTCATGAGCAGGGAGCTGGGTTTATGGCAGCGACTTATGGCCGCCTTACTGGGAAGCCAGGAGTATGTTTAGCAACCTTGGGGCCAGGGGCAACGAATTTAGTGACTCCGGCTGCGTATGCAACACTTGGAGGGATGCCTCTGGTTATTATCACCGGCCAGAAACCTTTATCCTTTAATACACAAGGACGATTTCAAATTATTGATGTTGTAGATCTAATGCGGCCTGTGACCAAATCTTCACACCAGATAGTGAATGCCCAAACCATTGCTGCATGGATAAGAGAAAGTTTTCGGATAGCGCATAAGGAAAGACAGGGTGCAGTTCATTTAGAGCTTCCTGAGGATGTAGCTACAGAAGAGGTGACTAGTTGGGTGATAAACCCAGGTAATACCGATCAACCTATTGCTAGCCCACGCAGTATTAGTGATGCGGTGAAAATGATCGAAGATGCACAAATGCCGCTGTTTTTATTTGGCGCAGGAACAAACAAAAAGGCAACTTGTCAAGCATTAACCCAACTGGTTAATAGTACGGGTATTCCTTTTTTTAACACACAGATGGGGAAAGGCGTAGTGGATGAAAGGCATGATCTGTATTTAGGAACTGCCGCTTTATCTGGCGATGATTTTTTACATGAAGCCATCGATAAGGCGGATCTTATCATCAATATAGGGCACGATGTTATTGAAAAACCTCCTTTTTTAATGAAACCTGACGGTGCAAAAGTCATTCATATAAATTATTTTCCTGCCGAGATTGATAACGTCTACTTTCCACAGCTTAATGTGGTTGGTGACATAGCAGATTCCATTCAGCGTATAAGTAGCCAAGTAGAAGTATCAACCCATTGGGATTTCTCCTTTTATCGGAAAATGAAAAGTAAGGTTGAATCGCATATAAGTAAATATTTTGAAGATTCGCGGTTTCCAATTCTTCCGCAGCGATTGGTGCAAATTATGCGTCACGAATTGCCAGATGATGGGATAGTCTCTTTGGATAATGGAATTTACAAAATTTGGTTTGCAAGGAATTATAAAGCCTACCAGCAAAACACATTGCTCTTAGATAACGCGCTAGCAACTATGGGGGCTGGTCTACCTGCGGCAATGATGGCAAAAATATTGAACCCAAATAAGAAAGTTGTTGCGGTTGTCGGTGATGGTGGGTTTTTAATGAATTCCCAAGAGCTGGAAACTGCGGTCCGCCTGAAGTTGGATTTGACGGTGATTGTTTTAAATGACGGTTCTTACGGGATGATAAAGTGGAAGCAAGAAGAAATGGGGTTTAAAGAGTATGGAATGGATTATGGAAATCCAGATTTCGTTAAGTATGCTGAAAGTTATGGTGCAACAGCCTACCGTCCGGACAACGACGAAGAGTTTAAGGAAGTTCTTTTAAAAAGCTTAAATGGGGAAGGCTTGCAATTAATAGACTTAGCAGTAGACTACTCCCTAAATCACCCGATATTAAATGTCTTATTGAAAGAAAATAAGAGTTAATAACAAAGTTTAAGAATATATAAGAAACATAGATAATGGAAAAATTAGAAGTTCTAGCGGCATACGATCAAAAGTTAATAAAAGAAATTCTTTTAATAGGAAAGGAAGAAGCTGAGAAACAACTGGATCGTGCATATACGCTCTTTCAAGACTCCTCGCGCTGGTTAAAAGCCCACCAGAGGAAGGCAATCTTAGATAAAACCGCCCAACTGATGGAAGGGCGTATTGAAGAGCTGACGAAAATAGCAGCCCAGGAGGGCGGAAAACCTTATATAGACTCTAAAGTTGAAGTGCTTAGGGCAATTAGCGGTGTGAAAATCGCCAATGAATCTATTTCTCAAATTGGAGGGAAGGAAATACCTATGGGACTAACGAAAGCCTCGGAAAATAGATTGGCTATGGTGAGTTACGAACCCATAGGTGTTGTGGCTGCTATATCGGCTTTCAATCACCCCTTGAACTTGATTATTCATCAGGTAGTTACTGCCTTTGCGGCTGGCTGTCCCGTTATTGTCAAGCCCGCCTCTACGACACCACTTTCATGTTTAAACTTTGTGGAAATTCTAAAAGAGGCAGGCGTTCCTGAGGACTGGGTGCAGGTCGCAATAACCGATAGCGCCACGGCAGAATTTATAGCAACGGATTCACGCATAGCATTTTTGACTTTCATTGGCTCGGCCAAAGTAGGGTGGATGTTGAAATCAAAGCTTGCACCTGGCACGCGTATAGTATTAGAGCACGGTGGAGTAGCACCAGTAATTGTAGAGAAAGATGCTGATTTTAAGGAGCTGATTCCATCTCTAGCCAAGGGAGGTTTTTACCATGCTGGGCAAGTGTGTGTATCGGTGCAAAAAGTATTCGTTCACCAAGATGTTGTAGATAAGGTAGCTCAGGGGCTTTCCCGTGCAGCAGAAAAACTAATAGTTGGAGACCCCTTGTCTGAGGAGACTGAAGTGGGGCCTTTAATAATACCAAAAGAAGTGGAGCGCGTTGAATCGTGGGTGCAAGAAGCCATTGATGGTGGAGCGCAGCTTTTAACTGGAGGGAAGCGCATATCGGATACCTGCTATGAACCTACAGTTTTGCTCAATCCACCATTAGATGCGAAAGTTTCTACCGAGGAGGTTTTCGGACCAATAGTATGTGTGTACTCCTACAGCGATAGATTGCAGGCCATTGAGCTTGCCAATGCCTTGAATGTTCATTTTCAAGCCTCAGTATTTACAAAAAACATTGATGTTGCACTTGATACTGTGAAGCGGCTAAATGCTTCAACGGTGATGGTGAACGATCACACAGCATTTCGAGTGGATTGGATGCCTTTTGGTGGGAGAGACCATTCTGGAGAAGGCATGGGCGGAATCCCATACTCGATAAAAGATATGCTCCGGGAAAAGTTAATGGTTATCAAATCTAACCTATTACCCTAGCTTTAGCCGAAGACTGTAATAAGGACTCGATTCACCCTAATATTTACAGCTATTTATGCGCCCATAAGCTGTGCACAATATAGGTGCAATTCTCGATAACTTTTGCTCGAATCTAGCAGGTATAAATTAAAATCTTGATTTGAATGAAATCGATAAACTAAAAAATCAAGCGGCTCAGGTATATATTTATGCGGTGGCAGGTAATTTTCGGGCTGGTTTTTGGACAATCAAAAATTCGATATCCTCAAGTTGAAGGTTAACCCTCTGTTATTAGGGCATAAAGTAAAGCTGATTGTACAATCACAGGCAAGTCATAAGTTGGATTTAGTAGAAACTTTAAACTATGAGAATGGTTTCTATTATAGCGTTTAATATAATTTACACTAGCAAATAAGCGCCGCTGAAGTATACTTCAGATAGTGTGTAAGGTTCTGGGCTTTGAGTTTCGCGTAGAAACGGATTTGTTTTAACTTTTGTACTTAGCTTAGAAATTCTGACCAGACGTTTTGTAATTTGTAGTAAAAGTTAGTTGTAAGGTAATGCTTCCTATGTGGGGCCAACTCTGCGACGGTAGCAGCAAGAAAGGTTTTACTAAAATAAAATATCATGGAAAAAACACAAGTGGAAATTAACGAAAACGGTCGTGGTGAAATTCAGCTGCTTTCGGATAATGAAAAAGTGGGAAAAATGGATGTCGCTATAAAGGATGGAAAGCTTACAGTATACCATACCGAGGTGAATCCTGAACATGAAGGAAAGGGGTTCGCTAGTGAACTAGTGGAGAAGTTAGTCTCTCACGCCAAGGAGAATGATTTAAAAATAGTTCCCTTATGCCCCTATGTCCATGCTAAATTCAAACGTAATCCTGAGAAATATGGGGATGTTTGGTTTAAAAAATAACGAACGCTCATCCATCATTGACTTGTAGTTTAAAACTTGTAAAGGATGGGCTGTTTATAGTTTTCCAAAGAGGTTAGATTTGTTGATGAAACGTATAGCAGAGCTGTTATTAGCGGCTTCTAGGTAGTGTTTTGCTTATTAACAACCCATGCTCACTCTTTTAATGCTTCCTCCACCGTACCGACAAAATTGATGGTCTTTCCCTTGTTACTCTCAAAAATATATTCGTTTAAACTGCGGCTATTGTATTTCTTGAATTCACCGACTATCGCTAGAGCCATGCGGTATTGAATGAATTTTTGCAGGATATCTCCAGCTAATTTAGTCTTTAGGTCAAAGAAATCAGCAGATATATTCTTTTCATGGATGATCATTTTATCGAATCCCTGATAGCCCAAGTTTCCAATAAGATTTAGTCCATCGTCTAAGTTTTTTAAGATTACTTCATCAGAAATCACCTCTGCGATATTAAGAGTCTTGGTTTTGTGTGTTTTGATTTCCATAGTTCGCCATCTAGTTAAAGCTTTGCGGTATTGCAATTTGTAAGATTTGCAAAGTAGCGTTTTTTAGTTACAAACCAGAGTATTTTCTCCTAAAGTATTTTCTTGAATGCGGCTTGAGTTTTGCTGCAAGAGCTTGGAAAATAGATTCTGTTAAGTATCTTTTGCTAGGAAATTTTTAATTCTTTCTTTCTAGCCTTACCTTTGTACTCCTTTTGCATTTTGAGAATATGAATAGAAATACCGTTAAGCGTCAAAATTCTTTAAAACTTATTTTAATCACCGTTTTAGTATCCGTGATATGCATCTTATTAGCCTATTCTCTAAAGATATTCACCGAACTGCTTGAACATGCTATTTTTCATCTTGTGGAGCATGAATATCGGTTGCTTTTCATCCTTCTGCCCACGCTGGGGATAACGAGCATTTACTTTTTAAGGAAGTATGTTTTTTTCAATAGAAAAAACAAGGGAATTACAGAGATTTATAAAACTCTAGATGATCGCAAGGAACATCTTCCATTTTTTAAAATACCTTCTCATTATATCAATGGGTTTTTAACAGTAATATTTGGAGGATCCACAGGTATTGAAGTGTCCACTGTCGTGTATTCTGCAGCAGTAGGGAATCAATTTTATGAAAGAGAATTTACCGCACGCAGGTATAAAAGAGAGCTGATTTGTGCAGGTGTGACCGCAGGCATAGCCATTTTATTTACTAGCCCCCTAGCAGGGTTCTTTTTTGCTATGGAGGTGATAGCTCGGAAGTACCGACGGACTCTAGTGCTCAGCTGCGTAGTTGCTGCCCTTGTGAGCGCTGTATTTATTTATTTTTTTGATAACACTTATATATTGCCATTCCATGCTATATCATGGCAGTGGCACGCTATTCCATTTATGCTCCTGCTTAGTTTATTTGGTGGTGCGCTATCTGTTTACTTCACTTTTTTAGTAACAAGGTTGAAAAAAGTATTTAACGCCATTTCTAATAATTTTATTCGCGTTAACTTGGGTGCGCTGACTGTTGGAGGCTTACTTTATATGTTTCCCGCACTGTATGGTGACTCTTATTTAGGTTTACAAAACACAATAAGTAATACCGTAGACTTATCGGTCATATCCTTTTGGAGCTTATTATTTCTCATCTTTTCAAAACCTTTAGCTGCTGCCCTTACTTTAGGTGCTGGTGGAGATGGAGGAGTATTTGCTCCTAGTATTGTAGCAGGTGCCTTCTTAGGATTACTATTTGGTCTTCTTTGTAATCACTTTTTACCTGTAGAATTCCATTTGCTTAATTTTGCATTGATAGGTGCAGCCGCTACGCTTTCAGCATCCATCTATGCGCCACTCACAACGGTACTTTTAATTTGCAACTTATTACCAAATGGATTTATTCTTGTTTTTCCGGTACTTTTGGCAAGTTTAATTTCTGTGGCTTTTTCAAAAGTACTATTGCCTTACAATGTATATAGTTACCACCGGTATGAAAAGCAAAATGGAAACGCAGGTTAAGGCCGCATATGCCTTTTTAAAAGCTGCGCATTGACTGCACAAACAATGGTACTTAAGCTCATCAGTATTGCACCTATTGCAGGGTTTAAAATGATATTCCAATGGTATAATACTCCTGCTGCTAGAGGAATCGCAATGATATTATATCCTGCAGCCCACCAAAGGTTCTCTATCATTTTTCTATAGGTAGCCTTTCCAAATAAAATTAAAGACGTTATATCCTGAGGGTCAGAGTTCACTAGAATGATATCTGCCGTCTCCGCTGCTACATCTGTTCCAGAACCTACAGCTATCCCAACATCGGCTTGGGCTAATGCAGGCGCATCATTTACGCCATCACCCGTCATGGCTACAAATTCTCCTTTGGACTGCAGCTCTTTTACTTTTTCTAGTTTCTCATGGGGTAACACATTGGCGATAAACCCATCCATTTTTAGTTGTTCGCTTACTTTCCCAGCTACTCGCTCGTTGTCACCCGTTAATAGCAGGTTCTTGATGCCATCTTTTTTGAGCGTTTCAATAGCCTCCTTGGAACTTTCTCTTATTCTATCCTCAAAGCTGAAGTGTCCAGCTACCTTATCTTTGATTAATATGTAGACCACTGTTCCTATAATATCATCCTTGGAGCTTGACACGGAGATGCCTTTTTCTTTTAGGTAATTAGGGCCTACAACTTTCACGCTCTGCCCCTCGACAGTCCCCTCTAGGCCTTTCCCTGGAAGGGATTTGAACTCATCGGCCTTAGGAATGGTTATATTTAGTTCATTGGTTTTCCTTATCAGTCCTTGGGCGATGTAGTGTTCGGAGTGCTGCTCCAGAGCAGCTGCTAAGCGCAGTAA
Organism: Candidatus Sphingobacterium stercoripullorum; assembly: GCA_019114715.1. GTDB lineage: Bacteria > Bacteroidota > Bacteroidia > Sphingobacteriales > Sphingobacteriaceae > Sphingobacterium > Sphingobacterium stercoripullorum. The sequence goes on from DXEZ01000124.1 coordinate 11,098, forward strand.
TTCGTTTTTATTTAAACTATTATCATAAACTTTTACCTCTTGCAGCTCATGGGAGCCCTCGGTTAGGGTCCCTGTCTTATCAAATATGATGCATGAAATCAAGCGAGAGTTTTCAAAAGCTGTCCTATTTCTTATAAGCAAACCTTTTTGGGCAGAAATAGACGTGGAGATGGCTACCACTAATGGTACTGCTAAACCCAGTGCATGCGGGCAAGATATGACCATCACAGTGACCATTCTCTCTAAAGCGAAAACAAAAGGAAATCCGAGTAAAAGCCATACGGCTAACGTGAGTACACCACCTCCTAAAGCCACGAATGTGAGTATTTTGGCCGCCCTATCCGCAAAGTTTTGTGTTCTGGATTTTATATTTTGAGCATCCTCGACAAGCTTTATCACTTTGCTTAAATAATTGTCCTTCCCTGTGCTTTTAACCATTACAGTTAATGACCCATTGCTGTTAACCGATCCACCAATTACTTGATCATCTTTTTGTTTCTTCACTGGTTTGCTCTCTCCAGTGAGCATGCTTTCATCTACATAGCTTTCACCATCGGTTACTAGGCCATCTACTGGGATTTTTTCTCCCGGTCTAACAAGAATGAGATCCTCCACCTGCAGCTCCTCAACGTGAACCTCTTGCGCTTCTCCTTTAGTGAGCCTGTGCGCCGTGGAGGGCATCATCTCAACGAGTAATTCCAAAGATCGAGATGCACCCATTACTGATTTCATCTCAAAGTAATGACCTATTAACATGATGACAATCAAGGTTGCCATTTCCCAGTAAAAGTCCATGCCGGGCAAACCAAAAGTGACAGCTAGGCTATAAGCCCAGGACACCGTAATTGCGATCCCGATTAAAGTCATCATTCCAATCGATTTGGCTTTGAGTTCATCGTACAGTCCCTTAAGAAATGGATGCCCTCCGTAGAAAAAAATGAATGTTGAAAGGATGGCTAACACGTATTTATCTCCAGAGAATTTGATCTCAAAATTAAACCACTGCTGCAACATGGGGGACAGAAGCAGTACGGGTAGAGTTACGATGGTACAAACGATGAATCGCTTCCAGTAATCGGTTAAATGATCCGAGTGATTGTTGTGTCCATGCGAACCGTGTCCATGGCTATGAGCTTCATGGGTGCGGTGTTCATACGATTCGTTTCCTTTGGCGCCGTGCTTTGTGTTATGGTGATAGGTATGCTGATGCTCCATGTTTGATTTCAGTTTGATTTAAATGTTTACCGGTTTTAAGGATGTAATTAAACTTGCATGAGTGTATGTCTACTTTTTGAAAATATAGCTGCTATTTCTTTACATGCGGCGCTTACTAGTTCCAATAAAACTACTAACTAGCGCTAATGACACTAGAACAATAAAAACAATTGGGCGCTAAGAATGTTTTTTCTTAATTTCCCATTTCGAAAGATGTTGACCTTTGATGCTTAGTGCTTTATCGTAAAAAATACGATTAATGGGTAAAGAGCTATATTTGTTTTTATTTTTGATTGAAAATGAGCCGAATAATTCAAGTGTTTTTGTTAGTTCTCTTTGGGTTGCCTATTCATGCTATGGCACAGAAAACCGCTATAAAAATTGTTAGTGAATTGACAAACCATACTGCCGATTCAAGAGAGCCGTTTCTTGTTACTGAGATTATTGGAGATGACTTTTATCATATCGTTGAAAATTTATCCTCTCAGGAAAACTTTACTTTAATCAACTTCCGTGACAATAAGATGGAGTACTACGTTTCAGGAGAATTCATGTTCGTTTCGAGCTTAGACGATTGGAGGCTCTTTCAAGAGGAAGGAGAATTGCCCTTTAAAGTTGTGAAGGAACACCCTAATAAAACTAGGACGATACATGGTCGTGAGGCGATGCTTGTAGACCTTCAAGTTACCCGTGATGAATTGGTGCGTGAGGGCTGGGTAGATAAGAAACTGTTTAATAAGTTTAAAAGCCGTTATGGATTGGAGCTGACAGAGGGCATGCTGGAGTTTTCTTTCGAGGATCTAAAAATGGAATACGCTACCCTTTCAGTAGAAGAGATTGAGGTTACTGAGGAATTGTACTCTCGGCTTAGTAGTAGCGCAAAAGAGAGCAAAGAAAAAGGTCAGACACTTTTGGCATCTCGAGACAGCTTAATACTAGAGCTTC
>DXEZ01000125.1 GCA_019114715.1 Candidatus Sphingobacterium stercoripullorum
CATATTTTGTTTCAGTGTCGGATAACTCATTGGGAGATTATCCGTTCCCAGGATTCGATGTCCAAGGAACTTGGGATACAGCTTTGAAGTTGAGCGATACCGAATACAGGCAGATAACCTTGCACGACAGGGGATCAAGCTTGGAGCTGGAAGACCTAGACGGTTCCATTATCCCTATTCAGGGTGACTTTCCACAAGTGTTTAGTGATGGAGCTGTTTACAGGATAAACAAGCTGCTTAAGTGATAAGGAGAAATAAGATTATAGGTTTTGCATTTAATAACAGATAAATGAAGCAATATATATTAACCTTTATAGTATGTTTTAGCGTGATATCCATAGCTCTTGGGCAATCCTCCCAAGTACTAACGGGAAACATAAAAGGACAAGGAAATACCCCGCTTTTAGGGGCTTCGATCTTTGTTGAAAATAAAGACAATAGAAATATTAAAGGAGCATCTACGGACTCTGAAGGGCAATTTAGTATTGAAATACCTGCAGAAAACAACCTGACTATTGTTGTGGCTTGTATTGGGTATGTCTCTAAGCGTATCCCTTATTCCGGGCAGCAGGAGATCAACATCACTCTAGAGCTGGACGATCAGGCCATCGAAGAGGTGGTTGTCACTAAAGAAGGCACGCAGCAACGGAACGCTATGGGTATATCCTATAGAAATCAAGTTTCCGCTACTGAAAGCATCGATATGAAGGCTTTGGAAACCATGCCGTTTGCTTCTATTGAAAGCGGCCTTCAGGGACGCTTAGCCAACGTAGATATTATTTCAAGTGCCGATCCTGGTGCTAGGAGCTCTATCAGGATTCGTGGTACATCTTCTTTAAACGGTAGCTCTGACCCACTTATTGTTGTAGATGGTGTCCCTTATCCAACGGAGATTGCCGATGACTTTAACTTCTCTACTGCTAATGATGAAGACTTCGGTGCGCTGGTTAATATTTCTCCAATGGACATAGAATCTATTGAAGTTTTAAAAGACGCAGCAGCTACAGCGATTTGGGGATCAAAAGGAGCCAATGGAGTTCTTTTATTTACCACAAAAAAAGGAAGGAAAGGAAAAACACAATTTGCCTTTTCCAGTAAAATCGATGTGAAGCGTGAAGCGGAAACGATTCCTATGCTCGATGGAGGGCAATATGTGGCGATGATTCAAGATGCTATATGGAATTCAGTAAATGACCTAGGCTATGAAAATGCTTTGCCTTACATGTCCTTATTGTATAACACGCAGGAAATTAATTACGACCCTTCATGGGTGTATTTTAAGGAGTATAACCAAAATACCAATTGGTTAGATCAGGTAACTAGGGTGGGACACTTTGTGGACAACTCGCTCTCGATTAGTGGTGGTGGTGATAAAGCAACTTATAGAGTTTCTGTAGGGTACTTGAATGATGTAGGAACTACTAAAGGGACAAAGCTCGACAGGTACAATACATTAGTTAGTGTAAACTATAAGTTTTCGAATAAGTTTAATATCAACGCCGATATGTCCTACTCACTAAGTAGTAGAGATAACTTCTGGACGGGTAGCATCGCGACTCCGCGTGGTATGGCCATGCAGAAGATGCCCAACATGAGCCCTTATTACCTGGATGCGGAAGGGAATTATACGGATGAATATTTCACTCCTAGATTGAACTTTCAGGGAAGCTTTACAGGGAATAGCGGGGGAAGTATGTACAACCCGGTGGCTATGGTGAATGAATCGGTTAATAAAACAGCCGGAGAACAAGCCAGGGTAGTATTTAGAGCGCAATACCAGATACTCCCCGAATTGCAGTATACTGGAACGGTTGGATTTGATACTAGATCCACTAAAAACAGGAAATATCTTCCACAGTCTGTAACGGGCGTGATTTGGACCGATCCATACTTTAATAGGAGCACTGATGCATTGACGGATAATCTGCATATTTCTACAGAAAATAAATTCATTTATCATAAAACTTTCCAACAGGACCATAGCGTCATTGGTACCGCTTTATTGCAAACCACAGAATCTCGAGGGTTCAGTTACTCGAGTGAAACTTCTGGTAATGCTTCTTCTTCTTTGAGCGATCCCACTTCGGGAGGGGCAATTGCTAATATGGGATCGGGTAGCTCTATGGGACGTGATATTGGAGCTATTTCAAGCCTTCATTACGGATATAAAAACAAGTACTTAATTAACGGTACATACAGGTGGGAGGCAAGCACCGCTGTTTCCGCGCAACACCGCTGGAAGGGATTCCCTGCGTTAGGAGTTGCCTACCATTTGGGGGATGAGGAGTTTATCAAGAAGCTGGGTTATATAGATATGATTAAACTGCGCTATAGCTGGGGTAAAACAGGAAACTCACCTAGGGGCAATTATACTTATCTAGGTACTTTCCAGCCCATCACTCCAGGATACATGGATATGGTTGCTATTCAACCCAATACTTTGCAGCTTGATAACTTGAAGTGGGAAACCGTTACCCAGAGAGATTTTGGTGTGGACCTTTCGTTTTTCGATAACCGGCTTATGATCACAGGAGAGATTTATAACCGTTTAACGACCGATTTATTGCAAAAGAAGGTAAAGCTACCTTCCTCGACAGGATTTTCAGAAATAAGCTTTTACAACTCGGGGAAGATGGAGAATAAAGGTTGGGAGCTGATTTTTAATGTGGAGGCCGTACGTACAGAGGATTTCGGATTGAGCTTTAGCCACCTGAATATCTCTAGAAATAGAAATACCGTACTGGAATTGCCAGATAATATGGAGTTTGAACGTTATGATTTTGATAACCAGAACTATGCGCATAAAATTGTAGAAGGTAACCCACTAGGATCTTTCTATGGATATCGTTACCAGGGTGTTTACCAAAATACCGAAGAAACTTATGCTAGAGATATAGAAGGGGAAGTGATTCGTGACTTAGATGGAGAAACCGTCTTTATGCGTAATGGAGATCGCCGGGTATTCCCAGGTGATGCTAAGTACGAAGATATTGATGGCAATGGAGTAATCAATCAATACGACATTGTTTATTTAGGAAATGCCATGCCTTTATTCACGGCTGGTGGAGGAATTGACGTGCGGTACAAAGGCTTTCGCTTGAGTACCTTTTTCCACGGACGCTTTGGGCAAAAAGTAGTGAACAAGGTGCGTATGTCTTCAGAGAATATGTACGGTAAAGGCAACCAAAGCACTGCTGTGTTGGGAAGATGGCGTAATGAAGGTGACGATAGCGTTATACCTCGTGCGCTTTATAGCGAAGGGTATAACTACTTAGGTTCGGATCGCTTTGTAGAGGACGCATCGTTTGTTAGATTGAAAATGGTCTCCCTTCGGTACTCACTACCAAAGAATTTAACCGAGCGCTTTGGGCTGACGCGCTTTGATGTATTTGCTACAGTGCAAGATGTGTATACATGGACAAAATATTCAGGGCAAGACCCAGAGGTTTCTTTATCGGGTGATATTTATGCCTTAAGTCAGGACAATGCCAACACCCCCAGACCTCGTCGGTTTGCTTTGGGGATAAATGTGAACTTTTAAAATATAGGTCTTATGAAGATTTGGTATAAGCTCATAATAATTTCAATATTATTTACAAGTGTTTCTTGCCAGAAGTGGCTCGAACTAAAACCCGAAAATCAACAGGTTACAGATGATTATTGGGCGAATAAAGAGGAAGTGGAAGCAGTATTAGGTGCTGCTTACGTAGGCCTACAAAAGGGCATTCAGGATATGCTAATATTTGGTGATGCCCGGGGCAATACATTGAGTTTAGGAGGTTTAGTTAGTACCGACCTAATTCGTTTGAAGGGGTTCTCCATTTTACCATCTAATAGTTTGGTTAAATGGAGCAACTTCTATCAAATTATAAATAATGCCAATATGGTGATAAAGTATGCGCCAGAGGTTGTAGAGAAAGACCCCTCGTTTAACCAGGCTGTTATGCAGTCTTATTTAGCGGAGGCTTATTTCTTGCGTGCCTTAAGTTACTTTTACATCGTACGCACCTTTGGTGAAGCACCGTTGATTTTAGAACCCTATATGGACGATCAGGTGGCTTATGAAATTGAAAAGTCTTCCAAGGAGCAGATTTTTCTGCAGATCGAGCAGGATTTAAATCAAGCCCTACCCAATAGTAAGGAAACTTGGCCACTGGTTTGGGAAACTAAGGGGCGTGCCACAAAATGGGCAGTACATGCCACCCTTGCGGATGTTTACCTGTGGATGGGCGAATACGATAAAGCCATTATCTCTTGTAATGCGATCTTGGAGTCTGGCCAGGTGGGCCTGCTGCAAGGTATGGTCAACACTACTAATAATTGGTTTACCATATTTAGTGAAGGGAATACCAATGAAGGTATTTTTGAAATTCAATTCGATAATACTAAAGATCAGACCAATAGTTTGATGGATATGTTTGGTACTAACTTCAATTGGATAATATCCAATCATGTGCTTTCCTTATTTGCAGAAGATAGTGAAGACATCCGTGCGCAAGGAGCATCTTATGGGGATGATCTGAAGATATGGAAGTATTTAGGTGCAGAGGCAGGTACCAATGTGCCAAGATCTTTCAGCGATCAAAATTGGGTGGTCTACCGTATGGCTGAAGTGTATCTGATGAAGGCTGAAGCTTTGATCATGAAGGGAGAGAGCTTCTACCCAGAGGCAATCGAGCTCATCACAGACATTCGCTCCAGAGCATCTATCTCCAGACCTTTAGATCCCGGTTCATCTGAACTAGATTTATTGGATGCATTATTAAAGGAAAGAGCAAAAGAGTTTCTAGCAGAGGGGAAGAGTTGGTTTGACCTTCTTCGTATTGCTCAGCGGGACAATTACAAATACAAGGAATATTTTATTAATCAAATTTTGGCGGGTAGCTCCGGGGCTTCAGCCCCTGTGATTCGTGCACAGCTAATGAATGAAAACTCCCATTATTTGCCCATCCATATTGATGAGTTGCGGTACAATAAACTGTTAGTACAGAACCCTTATTATGAACATTTAAATTAAGCGAAGATGATTGTGAAAAAATATTTCCCTAAGGTGTTCTCACTTGCCCTTTTAGGCTTTGCGTTGAGCTGGTTTAGCTCCTGTAAAGATGCCTTTGAGCACAATACCTATACGGCATACGATGAATTGCCGATTGCGAATTATCTTAAGAATAATAGCGACGACCATGGCCTTTGGGTGCAAGTGCTAGAAAAGGCGAAGCTTTACAATACCTTGAATCTGGATGAAGTTTATACCCATTTCGCACCTGTTGATGCTGGGGTGGATAGGTATTTAAAAGCTTTGGACCTCCAGTCAGTAGCAGATCTGTCTGAGGAAGATGCCGATTATTTAGTTAGGTACCACTTGATTCCCGATGCGGAGATTGAGTTTGCACAATTCCAAAGTGGAGCAATCAATGAGCTGAATGCTACCGATGACAACCTCTTTGTGGAATTTCGTGATGGCGGGTTAGAGGAGGTTTATTTAAATGGTATCTCACGCTTTAATAGTTACGACATTAAAGCAACTAATGGTATTATTCACAGCATCGATGACGTTCTCATTCCTTTAGTGGAGACTGTTTATCAAAGGTTAAAAGAGAATGGTAAATACAGCCTGTTTCAGGAACTTGTCGAGCTTACCGGCTATAAAGAGAAGCTGGAGACTATCTATACGGAAACTACTGATCCTCTAGGAAACCCCATTCAGCAGCGGTTTAAATACACTGCTTTTGCAGTAAGTGATGAAACCTATGCCAGTGAAGGTATACATAGTTTGCAGGATATTTTAGATAAGCTGTCCGGCACCGCAAGTGATTATACAAACACCAGTCACCCTTTAAATCAATATGTTGCCTACCACATTTTAGAGCAGCAAAGAACCTATGCCGATCTTGGGAGCTTTCCAGAGGGAGTCTTCAAAATGAATTTGCAGACTATGGCCGCTAATGAGCTGATAAAAGTTTCAGAAAGTGGTTCAGGCTTGTTTCTCAATGAAAATGAGGGAACTAAGGAGGCTATATCTTTTGTAGAAATTAATATTGCTTGTAAAAATGGGGTAATCCATGAGGTGGATAACTGGATGCCCCTGTTTTTGCCTGAGCAGACGCAAGTTATTTGGGAGTTTACCGATTACCCGGATATCGAGGCCAACGTCAGCCAGTATAGAAACTCAAATTTAGGGTCTCAGTACAATAAGGTATTTACAGCCAGTGAGCTCACCAACATATCATGGTCCGCACGTCCCGAGTATAAACAGAACGTACTAACCTATAGAAATAACAGGCCTGCAGAAGGGAATTGGTATAATTTATTGAACCACGATCACCTTCGTGCCGAGCTAGGAGAATCGGGCTGGATTGAGTTTAAGAGTCCAACGATTGTCAAGGGGAAATATAGGCTGTCATTTGTATGGCCAAGTCCTAAACATGCAAATCATACCGGTGTATGTGCATTTATTTTGGATAATGAAATGATCTACTCGCGCCTAGTTATTTCCAACTCTCGGGAAGAGCGAAATCTGACTCAAGCTTTGGGGACGGTTGAGTTCACCGAGACTACAGATCATACCTTAAGGATATTATCCTTGGATGGTCATTTAATCACAATGGACTATTTGCAATTCGATCCAGTAGAGTAATTAAAACCTATAGTTATGAAGCAATTTATTTATACGGCATTATGTCTAATAATGATTCTGAGCGGTTGCCAAAAGAAATGGGACGATCATTATAACGAGAAAGAGGTCGCCGTATCCTCCTTAAATCTTTTAGACTATTTAAAGTCTAAACCAGAATACTCCAAATTTGTAGAGAAGCTCGAAGAATACGGATTGGATGAAGAACTCGCTAGGGATCAGGATCTAACGGTCTGGGCTGTCTCCAACGACAATATGGACGCTTTTGATTTTACGTCTGGTGATGGAAAATTTATTCTCAGCTACCATTTAAACAATTTGAGCTACGATGAAACTAAGATAAAGAAAAGCCTTCGGGTGATGACCTTTAATGGGAAGTACCTTACGGTAGTTCCTGAAGGAGGAAAGATACACGTGGGGGATGCTGTTGTTCTGCAGGGCAATCAGCTTTGTAAAAACGGAGTGGTACATGAAATAGATCAGGTGCTAACACCCGATTTGAGCATATACGAGTACTTGGAACAGCTTGGAGCTGATTATTCGGTCATTAGGGATACTATCCTTGCCATGAACGACACTATATTTGATCCTGAGAACAGTATTCCAGTAGGGGTGGATCCAACGGGTAATACGGTGTACGATTCAGTTTTTGTTATTTCAAACCCAATTTTTGATAAGGTAAATATCCGTTCGGAGTTTGCTAATGTGACCATGTTTCTGCCAAGCAATCAGGTTATTGACGAGTGTTTTAATGACCTAGGTGTATTGTACGAGCAGTTTGGGAAAGACTTCTTGCAGGAAGACTCACTAGTTGCTTATAACTGGATCAAGGAGGCCATCTTTTACGACAGTTTAGTTGAGGAGGTCAGTGGGGAGGATTTCACTTCTGCCTTTGGAAGGTTATGGAAACCTCAGGTGCAGCAGGTAAATCATGAATTCACGCGTATGAGTAACGGCCGGGTGTACGATATCACAAAGCTAAAAATTCCTAATAACGTTCATATAGATATGATAAAGCAGCTATTTCATAATTGGGAGTTTGTTCCTGATGCGGAAAAAGATGCAC
>DXEZ01000126.1 GCA_019114715.1 Candidatus Sphingobacterium stercoripullorum
CTTACCGATAATTTCTTCAGTGGTATATAGTTTAGTTATCTGCGCTGATGACTTACAAATGCCGAAAGGGCCAAAGTCTACCATCAAAATATAGGCGGGATTTCTGGCTTCCTTGAACACCTCAGCACTCAAGATAGTTCCAACCCTCATCTCAACTTTAGAAAAATCGTCCCAATTGATTGTTTTTTCTGGCTGTTCCATGTATTTTTATTAATTGATGAGACAAAGATACAAATTTAGTTTCTGCACTATGAAGAACATATTTTAAATTCAATTTAGCGGTCGTATTTTTGTCTTATTGAGCTTAACTAAAAAGGGTTATTATATATTTTCACAAATTGATCCGTGTAAAAAAAATGTTCAGTCCAATGAAAATTCAGTAAGATTCATGGTATTAATTATCAACGTCTGAATTTTAAGGTTAAAATGAGAGCAGAAGGCAACTCACCAAAACAAGTTAAACAACTACTCTTTTAAATGCCTTTCATATCAACAATGAAATTGGATAGTGGAGTTTCACAGAAATAAAACCATGCCTCCCAAAAACCAAATCGATAAAGGATTTGCTCCCCCACATCGCGAATGGGGGCACTATTAGCATATTTAAAAGATAGCCAGTTGAAAATAGATAATAAACAAATAGATAATGCTTCCAGATCTATCTCTATCGTCTGGAAGAACTACTTATTTTCTAGAAGCCATGACGAAGCACAGCGTGCAGCAATAATCTACACCTTCTTTACTATCTGTAAAAAGCAAAAGGTAAACCCATTTCAGGGGCTAAATCATACTCTAAAAAACATCAAGTCCATAAATCATAATAACCTATAAAACATTAATCCACATAACTATAAAAACAATAAACAAATCAAAGATATAGTTGATAGTTCACATATAAAACAACAAATTTGCACCTCAGATACTATCGTCTTAAACACAGGGCTTTCACTTGGCAAACTTTTCTATTTTGAGATGTTAAAGCGCATGGAAACAAAGACGTGTCAATTGATATTTTCTACCAATAGTTCATCCTTCTTGCTCCAAGCGCTTATTTAAATTTAGTTATCTAAACCAGTATGAGGCAGTTCATCTTACACTACCCCTTACAATAAATGCCAGTTTATCTTTTTTACGCTCAGCTCTGCACCTGCTCTTCAAGCATTTTACTGAACCTAAATATCACATTCAAAAACAGATAAATGCTCCCAAAATCAGGCGTAAGGCCTTATAGATATTTCAACGGAATCTTTGAAACTCTAAACTTCATGTATTCTGTCAAATCATATGGATTCGACTGTATACCTAGTGTTTTATCATGGGTTATAATTTTAGAAAAAACACTCTCAATCATTCTATCCTGATGCTAACAATCGCATTGTTTGAAACAAAAAACAAAATGGTTATAATCCAATAAACTTAAATGGTTTTGATTCCACAAAAGCAGTAGAAGTCTCTCCCGAATAGGTCTTGTTATTTGATAAATCTAACTTTCTGACAATTGCTTTTTCACTGAAATCTATTTTTTTTAAATCTACCCAAAAGGCATTTGGTGTCAATGCAGTTTCAAAGTAATACACAAGGTTTTTCTGATCTGCCACAGATCTCCAACGAGTAGTTGACAAATTAGGATAACCCTCTATTTCAAATCCATAAGGCACAGATACATTTCTCATTACACTTGCTACAGCGGCTACAGCAACTCTCGTGTCATTGGTATGAGGAATAGAATTTATAAAGAAAGACGCTCTTACAAACCGGTCTGAAGCTGTAACAGAGCCTGGCAGAAAAACTTTCCCTGGAATATTCTCCCAATATTTGGCGATTGCCAATTGTTGTTCATACGGAGGGTCGTTTGTCATTATGGTATAAGACGGATCGTGATGTATTACTAATTTCCCTCCTATATATTCAAATATGGCATTATCTCCGGATGAGTCAGACAAGGACAAATGTACTGTTGTAAACTTATCGGTTCCAGGAATGAAATCTGACACTACAGCAAACGACTCCTTTCCTAATTCATTTACAGCTTCTGCAACGCTAGCAAAGTTGTCTAGTGCGTATTGTGCCCATAAAGAAATTGCAAGGCCTTTTTTAGCTCCTTGCTTATCAAAACTAGGATATTCCGACTCAACCAACCATAACATATTAGCAACCAAACCTTTTTCATTCATACCATCCACCACAGAAATATCCCATGCACTTACTGCCAGGCTCCCGTATTTAGAAGTCCATTCTATAGAATTCTTCCCTACTTCTCCGTTTCTTTTCATTCCCCTCGGAAAAATCCAATGATTAGCGGGTATTTCAAGTGTGAAGTCCATCGTTCTTCCTGTTATGAGCATACCATTAGGTCCCTTATATACTGCTCTGGTACATGCATCAATTTTCTGAGAAGGGAAACCTAGTAGAACCAAAATTAAAACTACTACGGTTTTAAGTAAAGTGAAATTCTTCATAGTAATAAGGTTTTAAAATTTCAAATAAGTATCTAATTGATTCAACGAATATACTGAAAATAAGTATGTCAAATTCATTTACAATGATTATTGATCTGTTACTAAAAATTAATTGAGGAATAATTTAAGGTAAGCTTCGATGAGAACAACAAGTTTACACATACTAAGGTCTTGGGAAGCTTTAAATGAATAATATACTCAATAATGTAGGCGATGCAACGGG
>DXEZ01000127.1 GCA_019114715.1 Candidatus Sphingobacterium stercoripullorum
TTGCTTTAGATAATGAAAGATAACCCTATTGTGAAAGTCTTTAAGAAGTATTGTGCTCTACTAGTTTTTGGAATGGCTACTTTAATGCCGGTTGCTGCTCTAGCACATGAAGAGTCTGCGGTTGTAGATGAGCAAGATGAGGAATTCAAACATGGTGAACAAGAGTTTGATATTACAGAGTTTATTTTTCATCATATAGGTGACTCACACGAGTTTACCTTTTGGGGTGGTGATACTGAAGGTAAGACCAAATGGGTAGGAATGCATCTTCCTGTTATCTTATATGCCAATAACGGCCTTTCGTTCTTTAGCTCGAAAGAATTTGAATTAAACAACGATGCCAGCGTAATAGTAGAAAAAAACGGAGAGCAATTCGTTCGTTACCATGGGAAGATTTATTACGCTAGCGATTCAGCTACCGACAATAATTACGTCCAACTGGATGACGAAGGTCAAGTTTTAAATGCCAGGCCTATAGATTTCTCCATTACAAAGAACGTTTTTAGTTTGCTTTTTGCTGTAGCCTTATTACTGTGGTTGTTTTTAGCAGTAGCTAAAGGATACAAAAAGAACGCTGGGAAAGCCCCTAAAGGTATTCAGTCGTTTATGGAACCTATTATTTTATTTGTTCGAGATGAAATTGCTCGTCCAAATATTCCAGGTGATAAATACGAGAGATACATGCCTTTCTTACTGACGGTGTTTTTCTTCATTTGGTTGAATAATATGTTAGGGTTGATTCCATTCTTCCCAGGTTCGGCCAACGTTACAGGAAATATTGCAGTGACTGCAATATTAGCATTGATTACTTTGCTGATCACTTTATTCAGTGGTAATAAAAACTACTGGGGTCACATCTTAAATCCTCCAGTTCCATGGTGGATGAAGCCTTTGATGATCCCTGTGGAGATAATTGGTATATTTACAAAACCATTCGCGCTTGCTATTCGTTTGTTTGCAAACATCACAGCAGGACATATCTTAGTGTTATCGTTACTTTGTTTACCTTTCATCTTCAACTCTATGCCAGTTGCGGGAGGGTCTGTAGTGTTCACTATCTTTATTGGTTTAATTGAGTTTTTAGTTGCGTTCATTCAGGCGTTTATCTTTACAATTCTTTCAGCTCTATACATTGGTATGGCTGTGGAAGAGCCTGCTGAAGAGCACTAAAACATGTTTTTGCTTATTAATAATTAATATATATTCACCTTAAAATTAAGTTAAAATGACAGGTACATTAGCTGCAATTGGTGCTGGTATCGCTGCGATCGGCGCTGGTATAGGAATCGGAAAAATTGGTTCATCTGCAATGGAGGCCATTGCTCGTCAGCCAGAAGCTGCATCAAAAATTCAAACTGCAATGTTAATTGCTGCTGCGTTTATCGAGGCGGTTGCTTTATTTGCGGTAGTAGTTTCCATGATTTCTAATGGATAATTGGAAATGAGACAATAAAGAATCTATTCTCGGGGTTGCCGTTAGTAGATTCTTTATTCTCATTTTTGAAATTGAGGTTACTAGTTTACATTATATAAATAGCTAATACTATGGATTTATTGATTCCTGAAATAGGGTTGATATTTTGGCATACCCTTTCCTTTTTGATCTTGATGTTTTTACTGGCCAAGTTTGCTTGGAAACCAGTAATGAAAGCCATTAAGGATAGAGAGTCTTCCATTACTTCAGCTTTAGAATCTGCCGACAAAGCACGCTTGGAAATGGCTCGTTTAACGAATGAAAATGAGCAATTATTAATTCAAGCTAGAGCAGAGCGTGATGAAATATTAAAGGAAGCGAAAACGCTTCAAGATAAAATCGTTTCTGAAGCGAAGAATGAAGCACAAAATGAAGGTGCTAAAATGATAGCGCAAGCACGCCGCGAAATTGAAGACCAAAAGAATAAAGCTTTAGCAGAAGTAAAAGAGCAGGTATCTACTTTGTCACTTGATATTGCTCGTAAACTATTAGAAAAGGAATTTGAGGACCCACAACAACAAAAGCATTTAGTTGATGAGCTCCTTAAGGATGTACGTTTAAACTAATCTGCTATGTCAAGTTATAGAGTCGCAACACGGTACGCTAAGGCATTAATAGATTCAGCGGAACAGCAGTCCAAATTGGAAACTGTTAAAGAAGATATGCAAGGGGTGGCTAAGCTTTTTAAGCAAAACTCCTCCTTACAATACACGTTAGCCAATCCTATCATCGGACCAGATAAAAAACAACAAATCATCAAAGCGTTGTTATCAGGAAAAGTTGATAATTTGGTGATTGATTTCTTTTTACTATTAATCCGTAAAGGGAGAGGAAATGTTATTGTTGATACAACTAATGAATTCCTGAACTCTTATAGAAGTCAACAAGGTATTGTTCAAGCAACAGTGCGTTCTGCGGAAAGCTTATCCGAAGAGGAAATGAACAAGCTTAGATCCAAACTTCAAAGTGAAACTGGATTGATCGTTGAGCTTACTAATATTGTGGACCCTTCTCTAATAGCCGGTTTTGTTATACAAGTTGGTGATATAAGGCTAAACAATAGTATAGCTGGGAAGCTTAACAGGTTGGAGCGTCATTTTCAACAACAAGGCGTATAATAGTGAATATATAAAATATTGAAAATCCCTTATAATAAAATATCATGAGAGAGGTAAGACCAGACGAAGTTTCAGCAATTATCAGAGAGCAACTCTCGGGCTTTAAGACCGAGGCTGAGCTTGAAGAAGTGGGTACAGTACTCGCCGTCGGTGACGGAATTGCACGTGTTTACGGTTTATCAAAAGTTCAATCAGGTGAATTGGTAGAATTTGAAAACGGTTTACAAGGTATTGTTTTAAACTTAGAGGAAGACAACGTTGGGGTTGTTCTTTTAGGACCATCTGATGAAATCAAGGAAGGTGATACTATTAAGAGAACTAATAGAATTGCTTCCATACGCGTTGGTGAAGGAATGCTAGGGCGTGTAGTAAACACGCTTGGACATCCTATCGATGGTAAAGGCCCTATTGCTGGTGAGACTTTTGAAATGCCAATTGAGCGTAAAGCTCCTGGGGTAATTTATCGTCAGCCGGTTACTGAACCTTTACAAACAGGAATTAAGGCGGTTGACGCGATGATTCCAATTGGTAGAGGACAAAGAGAGTTGGTTATTGGTGACCGTCAGACTGGTAAGACAGCTGTATGTATCGATACCATCATCAACCAAAAAGAATTTTACGACGCAGGTGAGCCTGTTTTCTGTATTTACGTTGCTGTAGGTCAGAAAAACTCAACTGTGGCAAATATAGTTAGGACTCTAGAAGAAAAAGGTGCTCTTGCTTATACGGTAGTAGTAGCAGCTTCTGCATCTGAGCCTGCACCTCTTCAATTCTACGCACCAATGGCTGGAGCGGCAATTGGAGAGTATTTTAGAGATACTGGTAGAGCGGCATTGATTGTTTACGATGACTTATCTAAGCAAGCAGTAGCCTACCGTGAAGTTTCTTTATTATTGAGGAGACCTCCAGGTAGAGAGGCGTACCCAGGTGACGTTTTCTACTTACACAGCCGTCTATTAGAGAGAGCTGCGAAGATTCACTCTTCCGATGAGATTGCATCGCAAATGAATGACCTTCCAGAGTCTTTAAAAGGCAAGGTTAAAGGTGGTGGTTCCTTAACTGCACTTCCGATCATTGAAACACAAGCGGGTGACGTTTCTGCGTACATTCCTACTAACGTGATTTCTATTACTGACGGACAGATCTTCTTGGAATCTAATTTATTTAACGCGGGTATCCGCCCTGCTATTAACGTTGGTATTTCTGTATCAAGGGTAGGTGGTAACGCGCAGATTAAATCGATGAAGAAAGTTGCTGGTACTTTAAAATTAGACCAAGCACAATATAGAGAGCTTGAGGCTTTTGCTAAGTTCGGTTCTGATCTTGATGCTGCAACAAAAGCAGTTATTGATAAAGGGGTTAGAAACGTAGAGATTCTTAAGCAAGGTCAGTATTCACCGGTTGCAGTTGAAAAGCAAGTTGCAATTGTTTACGTAGGTACTAAAGGTCTTTTAAGACAAGTTCCTGTAAATAAAGTTAGAGAATTCGAAGCAGAGTATTTAACTCAGCTTGAGCAAAGACATCCAGAAGTACTTCAGCAATTGAAGGAAGGGAAGTTCAACGATGAACTAACAAATGTTTTAGAAACAGTCGCCAAAGAATTGGCTGCAAAATATTAATGCTGAAGGAGCCTTAACGGCTCCTTTTAACGAAGTTATATTACTTTCATTATGGCAAATTTAAAAGAAGTAAGAAATAGAATAACATCTGTAATTTCAACTCAGCAGATTACAAATGCCATGAAAATGGTATCCGCTGCTAAGTTAAAAAGAGCTACCGATGCTATTGTACAGCTCAGACCTTATGCGAATAAGTTAAAGGAAATTCTGGGTAATGTATCTGCTTCTGTTAGTGACGTAAGTTCACCCTATACAGCTGAAAGACCGATTGAAAAAGTGCTTATCGTTGTGATCTCCTCCAATAGAGGTTTAGCAGGTGCATTCAATGCGAACGCTATTAAAAAGGCACAACAACTTATTCAAGAGAAATATGCTTCTCAGTCTGCTAATAACAACGTTTCTGTTTTAGCGATCGGTAAAAAGGGATACGATCATTTCCTGCGACGGGAATTTAATGTGGTAGGTGAGCATAATGAAGTTTTTAATGACTTGACATTTGACAATTGTTCTGCAATTAGTCAGGAGCTTATGGATAGTTTTGCTAAAGGAGAATACGATTGTATTGAAGTTGTATACAACCGCTTTAGGAATGCAGCCATTCAATCTCCAGAGTCTGAGCAGTTATTACCTTTGGTATCTCAGTCTACGGAAAACCTGGAAGAGCAGCCTGAGCATGATTATATCATTGAGCCTTCAGTAGAGGAGATTGTTCAAGGTTTAATACCGAAGACTATTAAAATTCAACTATTCAAAGCTATTCTAGATTCGCATGCTTCTGAGCACGGTGCTAGGATGACAGCCATGGATAAGGCTACTGAGAACGCTGGAGAGTTATTGAAAGACTTACGCTTGAGCTATAACCAAGCAAGACAAGCAGCTATTACTACGGAATTAACAGAAATAGTTTCTGGTGCTGCTGCACTATCAGCAGGATAAAAAACATATTTACTTTATTGAAAATCTCTAATACATGTACTAGTGTATTAGAGATTTTTTGTTTTCGGCCTTTTGTTTTAGTTAACTATACCAAATTATTTGCTGATTTAATACCATGGTTAACCTATGATTATTTATAACTTTTTGGATCTTGCTTAGTAGTCATGTTTCTTTGCTTACCGATTTTATTTGGTAGATAGTTAGCTCTTAATAAGGAGTTGAGATTTCTTGGTTATTTTCCTTTAATCTTGCTAGCGAGCTTTTAGCTCTATTGATTTATGTTGTTTCTTGAGGAACAAGGACATATATATATAAAGGTGCTAACCCGTTATTTGAATTAGCACCCTTTTGCAGTTACAATGAAGCATTTATTTTGATTCTTCTTGTTTCTTGTATGTGTAATAGAATATACAAGGAAGAACAGTGAATGATAGGAGCATAGTTATTAAGATACCTCCAACAATAATTATCGCTAGGGGTTTCTGAATTTCTGAACCCATACTATGAGATAATGCTGCAGGCAGTAATCCCATTGACCCCATCAATGCAATCATCAATACAGGTCGAATTCTACTATCAACAGCGCTTTTTATAGCCTCCTCCAGTTTCATTTTCTTATGGGCGAGATTTTCCTTCATTACGCCGATTAGGATGATACCGTCAATGGTTGCTACTCCAAATAGGATTATAAATCCTATTCCTGCAGAAATACCAAAGATGGTTCCCGTTAACCACAGCGATATGAAGCCACCTACAAAAGCAAAGGCTAAAGTAATAGAAGAAATTGCTGTATCTCTCAAGTTTCCAAAGTTTGCATATAAGAGTATAAGAATTAACATAAGGGATACAGGAACAATTTTCATCAAGTGCTTGGTGGCTCGTTCTTTACTTTCGAACTCACCAGCCCAAACGAGCCTGTTGTCTTTAGGTAGAGACACATCTTGGGCCACTGCTGTTTTAGCATCCTCAATTGTACTTCCTAAATCTCTGCCTTCTATATTAAAACCTATACCGATGTAACGGCTATTGGCCTCCCTATAAATAAATGCAGGACCGGTTTTGTATTCAATAGTGGCGATCTCTTTTAAGGGAATAAGCTGTCC
>DXEZ01000128.1 GCA_019114715.1 Candidatus Sphingobacterium stercoripullorum
TAATAATTATCTTAATTTTGAAATATGAAGAAAACCCGTAAGAAATACAATCGCGTCTTTAAAGAAAGAGCAGTTGAGTTAAGTGAAGAAAGGAAGAACCTCTCTGAGCTTGCTCGCGAATTAGGAATATCTCCGTCTCAATTATATAAATGGCGCAAAGAAGCAAAAGAGTTTGGGTCGGGAAGCTTTCCGGGAAATGGAAACCTAAAACAAACTCCCGAACAAGAGCGCATTCTTGCCCTAGAGAATAAACTTAAAGATGCAGAACTTGAACGTGATATATTAAAAAAAGCAATCGGCATCTTTTCCAAGAGCGATTGATGATATACGAGTTCATCAAGAACCACGAGACAATATATCCGATTGAAAAGATGTGCAAAGTTTTGTCTATTGGCCTAAGGAGCTATTATGATTGGAAAAGCCGCGGTGTTTCTGGTAGAAAACTCAAGGCTATTGCGATCCAAGAAGAAATAAAAACTTAAGAGGAAACAACGATACGGAAGCCCCAGGATCACAATGGATTTACAGGCAAAAGGGATTGAAGTTTCCAGAGTTACCGTAGCTAAATATATGAAGCAGATGAGCCTACGCAGCAAATTAGGAAGAAAGTTCCGGACAACGACAGATTCAAAACATTCATACAAGATTATGGAAAATGTTTTAAATAGAGAGTTTAAAGTAACTGAACCGTCGAAGGTGTGGGTTTCGGATATCACCTATATCCATACCAAAGAAGGTTTTGTGTATTTAACGACTGTTATCGATCTCTATGATCGTAAATGTATAGGCTGGAGCATTAGCGACGGTATGAGTGCAGGGGAGACGTCACTGGCAGCTTGGAAAATGGCGTTAAAGAATCGCAACATTAGTAAAGGCCTTATCTTTCATTCAGATCGAGGTGTACAATATGCTTGCGAACAATTTGCAAACACTGTAGACTCCCATAAAAAAATAACCAGAAGTATGAGCCGAAAGGGAAATTGTTGGGATAATGCAGTTGCTGAAAGTTTCTTTAAAACCTTAAAAACTGAACAAATCTATGGCAATAAACTAGTCTCTAAGGCACAAATGAAGATGGATTTGTTTGAGTATATAGAAATATGGTACAACAGGGAGCGCAGACATTCCGCTATAGGAAACCTTACAATACAAGAATTTTGGAACAAACAATCAAATCTTAAAAGTGCGGCTTAACTTAAAGTGCGGATTTAATTTGCAAGTCCACTTTGTAGGTGATCGGTAAAATACATTTTCATCGGGTGTATGGAGGTCGCACACAGTATTTACGGGTCTTCTCTTTCTTAAGTATAGGCAGTAGAATTTAAAAAGCGCATATCGGTCAATAGGTTTAGGATATCTTCCAAGATTATGAACGCCTTACTCTGGTCATTGGCCAACCATTCTATTTCCCATTTGAAGTTCAATTTCTCGATGCTGTATGCGTACCCAGAGCCATAGATGCCTTTGTTGATTTCGTTCTTTATCATTTCTTCTCAACCGAGAACAGTTTTTTCTCCACTTCCTGCAATTGGCTTTCTTTTTCATAACCTTTTTACGGTTGCTCTCCATTTCAAAACGCTCCAACTCATCAAATAAAGCACTTCTATTATGAGTATACTCAATGAAGCCTTTTATGATGTATTCAAAAAACCGTTGTGCTCTTTGGTCATTGTTAATATAGCCGACAATATCAAGATCAGAGAAAAATAAAATTGTATCCCATCTTCAACCCATCTAAAAACTTCCGCCTCAACATTTATCTTAGCATTTCCGTTTTGATATGTAGCGTTTAATCTCCTATCCGATTATTTCTATAGAAATGAAAGAAGTTAAGCCCAAACACTAAAAATAACTAACTAACGAATGACTTTAATGAGGTATTTTGGAAGGATGATCGACGAGACAATAAACAAGATGCCAGAGATAGCCTTATCTGCTTTTTGTTAATCAATATAAACTGAATAAAAAGCCTAAACAGAAACTTGAAAGGCATCGATACAAATATGAGATGTTATTCCTAACCCCAAAGTTACATTATTACTGCTAGGCGTGATAACAAAAAAGCCTATCATAGAAAAGTCCCTAGACTAAACCTTGACCAGTATAAATTTTAATAGGCAGAACAAAATTAAAAAGGACAGGAAAAGTATAATATAATTGTATTCATCCTTATACTAAATCATGATAATTTTCATGCACAATTTCAGATACTACCTCTAAAGTAGCCATTTATAGATTACACAATTACCTAGAATTCCTAGTCATTTGCTTGCACAAAGAAAAACTTCTCCTTAACTTGACTCATATTTTGATAAAAGAACTAAAAATGAAGAGAATTCTTTCCATTGACGGCGGAGGAATACGCGGGATAATACCTGCAATGTTTTTAATGGCCTTGGAAGATGAATTAAAAAAACTTAGTAATGATAAGCCGATTCATATCTCAGATTATTTCGACTTTTACTCGGGAACAAGTACAGGAGGGTTAATTTTAGCATTACTACTATGTCCTAGTGAAGATGATCCAAAGACTCCAAAATATACTGCAAAAGACGCTTTAGATATTTACGTTAAACACGGTACGGAAATTTTCTCTACAAGTTCTTGGCGGCGATTTTTAAGTAGGTTTGGACTTTTAAGCGAAATATATAACGATAAAACCTTTAATGAAGTTTTATACAGTTACTGTGGAGATACTCGACTAAGCCAATTAATTAAACCAAGTATATTCACGGCTTATAATATTGAGCTAAGAAAAAACCATCTTTTCCGCCAACAAAAAGCAATTAGCCATGGGGACTCTAGGGACTTCTATCTAAGGGATGTCTGTAGAGCTACAGCAGCAGCTCCTACCTTTTTTTCAGTGGCAGAAATATTTTCTATATCAGGAATAAGATACCCTTTAATTGATGGTGGCTTATTTGCTCATAACCCATCAATCCCAGCGTTAATCGAAGTCCTAAAATCATTCAATACATTTAGAATAGACGATGTACATATTTTATCACTTGGTACAGGGACAACACGTAAAGCATACAAATACGAAGACTTCAAAAAGAAAAAAGCAATATCAATTGGTCCTGCATTAGTAGACATCATGAGCAGTAGCCTTTCAGAAAGTAACGATTACTTCTTAAGGCAACTTTTTAAATCAGTAAACCACTCAGGAAATTACTTAAGGATAGAACCACACAACCTAAACTCAATTGACTCTTCGCTAGATGCTGCATCAAAAAGTAATATTCAAAAAATTATATCTTTAGCGGATAAGATGATTAGCGATAATGAGAGCAAGATGAAAAATTTAGCAAAAGAACTTGTCAACGAAGAGCATCATAAAAAGGATAAAAACGAAAAATCAGTTTGGAATTTTCTAAAGGGTGATAAATACTTCAATTAAGCGAATTAACAACATTTTTTACAATAGAACTTTATGGTTTTAAATTACGTATGGGCCGCATTTTTTTTAATCACATTTATTGTAGCTCTAATAAAGCTCATATTCTTAAATGACACGGAAGTTTTCCAAAACATCGTCAACTCTTTATTTGATAGTGCTTCTACCGGTGCTAGTATTTCACTAGGATTAATAGGTATGATGGCTTTTGCACTAGGCATAATGAAAATTGGAGAAAAGGGTGGAGTAATTGCAGTATTCGCAAGAATCGTTGGGCCATTTTTTAATAAACTATTTCCTGAGATACCTAAAAACCACCCAGCCTTAGGATCAATATTAATGAATTTCTCTGCCAACGCGCTAGGTTTAGATAATGCTGCAACTCCCTTGGGTTTAAAAGCCATGAAAGAACTGCAAGAGTTGAATCCAAATAAAGATACTGCGAGCAATGCTCAAATTATGTTTATCGTTTTAAATGCATCTAGCTTAACACTACTTCCCATGTCTATAATGGCCTATAGGCAAGAAGCGGGTGCTCTGCAACCCTCAGATGTATTTTTACCTATATTAATTGCTACGTTCTTTTCTTCAATCTCAGCGCTCATCTTGGTTGCTATTTATCAAAAAATAAATTTATTTAACCGAACTATATTAGCATACTTGGGAGGCTTATCTATTGGAATTGGTGCCTTACTTTACTACTTCACGACTTTAGAACAAGAGCAAATTAGCGTAATTTCCAGTGTGGTTGGTAATGTTATATTGTTTGGTATTTTTGCCGGTTTCATTGGAGCTGGATTATATAAAAGAATAAACGTATACGATGCTTTTATCGAGGGGGCGAAAGAAGGCTTTGACGTAGCTGTTAAAATCATTCCCTACTTAGTTGCCATCTTGGTTTCTATTGCCGTTTTTAGGGCTTCGGGAACCATGGACTACCTAGTTGATGGCATGGCATTTTTATTCACTTCTATGGGACTGGACACCCAATTTGTAGAAGCTCTCCCTGTAGCATTCATGAAGCCATTAAGTGGCTCTGGAGCTAGAGGACTGATGGTAGAGCTCATGAATACAAATGGTGCAGACGATTTTGCGGCGCGAGTAGCCTGCGTTATTCAAGGATCTACAGAAACCACCTTTTATGTACTTGCCGTTTATTTCGGATCAGTTGCTATTAAAAAAACAAGGTATGCATTACCATGTGCGTTATTATCAGAATTAGTCGGTGTGATTGCTGCTATTATTGTAGCCTATATTTTCTTCGGGTAATGAAACCGTAAGATTTTCGTTAAATCAAACGATTTAATCGGTATATTACTTGAAACTGGTGAGTCTAAGCACTATTCTTTAAATAAATATTTATCTTTGAATCATGAAAAAAACCATTGCACTCATAGCACACGATAGTAAAAAAGCAGATATGGTTGCTTTTGTTAAGGACAATCAAGAGATACTCAGCGAGGCCAATCTATTAGCCACTGGAACTACAGGAAGTTACATCCGGCAGACTGGCCTTGAGGTGGAATTAAAACTCAGCGGTCCCAAAGGTGGTGATGCACAAATCGCAGCTCTTGCAGCAGAAGGTCATGTGGATGGTATCATATTTTTTAGAGACCCTCTGGGTAAACACCCACACGAACCTGACATACAAATGCTATTGCGTATCTGCGACGTCTACGATGTGCCATTAGCTACCAATAGAGCTACTGGAGAAATGGTGATACGAGGATTATTTAGGTTATAAGATGAAAGTAAGCGTATCAATAGGCAAGGAGAGCTACCAGACTACCATAACTGCAGGCAAACATACAACGATTGTTGATGAGCCAAAGGAAGTTGGAGGTACGGATTTGGGACCTACCCCTGATCAGCTACTATTATCATCGCTGGGAGCCTGTAAGGCGATTACCGGGCGCATGTATGCGGATAGAAAAGAATGGAAGCTGGATAAAATAATTATCAACTTGCAGGTTGATAAAGAGCACTTAAAAAAGGAAAAAGAAACAAATATAACCTGCGAAGTCACCTTAATTGGAGATTTGCAGCCTGAACATCGTGAAAGGTTACTTTCTGTCATTGACCGTTGCCCAATCCACAGGATATTAACGGGTCCCGTAAAAATTGAAAGCCGATTATCTACCTAATATAGACCTACCATGGCTGAAGCAAACAAGACCAAAAAGAACGTGAAAGCAAACCCTTTTCAGAGTATCAAACGAGAAGTTTGGAAAGAATTGAATGGAAAGATCACCTTGCAATTAAGTCAAGAACAAATTAAAGGTCTCCAAGCACTGAATGAGCCGTTAACCATGCAGGAAATTGAAGAAGTTTACTTTCCTTTAGCTCATCTGCTGGATATACATAGACAAGAGTATTTAAACCTTCATCATAAAACCAATATTTTCTTCAATAAAGAAGAGCGTTCACTCCCATTTATTATCGGTATAGCAGGATCGGTAGCAGTAGGGAAAAGTACCACTGCACGTGTATTACAAAAGGTACTTTCTTTTTTACCTGATCGGCCCAAAGTAGAGCTAGTTACTACCGATGGTTTTTTATATCCAAATAAAAAGCTTGTAGAAAGATCTATCCTAAACAGGAAAGGTTTTCCGGAGAGCTACAATACAAGACTACTATTAAAGTTCCTGGCCAATATGAAGTCTGGTGACTGTTACCAGGAAATCCCTGTCTACTCTCATTTAGAGTACGATATTTTAACGGATGAAAAACAGGTTATTGACTATCCTGATATTTTAATCGTTGAGGGAATAAACGTTCTTCAAGTTAATTCACAAGCCAAGAAAAACTCAGGAGTTTACGTTAGCGACTACTTCGATTATTCCATTTATGTAGATGCGAAAGAGAAAAACATTCGAAAATGGTACGTAAGCAGGTTCGAAACCCTGCGGAAAACGGCATTCCAAAATGAAACTTCCTATTTTCACAAATACGCTAACCTGAATCTAATGCAAAGCAAGAGTACTGCTCTAAACATATGGAAAGAAATAAACCTTCCCAACCTAGAGCGTAATATACTTCCTACGAGATACCGAGCAGATATGCTTCTTGTAAAAGGGAAAAATCATTTTGTTAAAGAAATAAAGGTTAGAAAAATATAGATTACTGTTTTTGTTGGAAAAGAATAATCTCTTTAAATAGTGCAGATTTGATTTCCTTACGGAGATTATTCGAACTACTAGGAAGGTTTAATGCAATCTTTACACTAACATATTCCCACGATATTTTATCAATGGATAACTCTATAATTGTGCCGGGAGTAAGCTTGGGGTGTTTTTGACAAAATCTATTTAGGTCTTCCTCTAAGACATCTAAAGCATTAAGGTACTGCGGCAACAGTTCAAATTCCAGCACTAGGGTTTGGGATTTACCGCTAGTTTTATTCACTACTGAGGAAGTAAAAAACAGGTTATTTGGTAGCAACACCAACTCGCCACTCCCATTTCTAACAACAATATTTGATAGGGTTATATCCTCAACTCTCCCCTCTTGTTTATCAATGATCACATGGTCACCTATTGCAAGTTGATCTGAAAACATCAAAATAAGACCACTTATCATATTGGTTATATAGTCTCTGAAAAGGACGGCGATAGCCATCGCAACCAAAGTGATACTAGTCAAAAACTCCCTGGGATCGACACCAATAATGATCATAATCATATTGAGTGCAAACAGGGCATTTAGGATAGCACTCAGCCTATTGATCCCAAGTACAAAATTAGACCGAAAACTCGATCTACTTTTATATTTCCGACTATTGGCATACAGCGTTAAAATTACATACCTACCAATTGAAACTAGAATACTAGCAGAAAGGAAAAAGTTTAATCCAACCAGCAAGTTATTTAAAAAAACGTTCTCCGCATAAAGGTGGACAAAGAAAACCATAAAGAGGTTTAATATTATCCACCCGGCTATCTTCAGCGGGAAGGTAAATGAAATAGGAATACGATTAAACACTTGTTTTTTCAACTTTAACTTCAATTAGTGACCAGCACAAAGTTAATATATTCTTTTTCACTAACCTACCAAATTGGTTATTAGGCGTTGCGTTCCATTTAAATACTTTCCACCCTTAGTCTTTTTGGATACTTAAAGAAAACGGCAAATCCTCGCTATCTATTCCTCTTGAATGGTTGGGCTTGTCACTCATATAAAACTGTATTTTTGCACCCTTCATCAGTTCGCTATGCTTTAAGAAGTTTTTACTATGGGCTTTACCATTAAACTTCATCTTATCAATGT
The DNA here is from genome assembly GCA_019114715.1 of Candidatus Sphingobacterium stercoripullorum. Taxonomy (GTDB): domain Bacteria; phylum Bacteroidota; class Bacteroidia; order Sphingobacteriales; family Sphingobacteriaceae; genus Sphingobacterium; species Sphingobacterium stercoripullorum. The sequence continues at coordinate 7,664 of DXEZ01000128.1, forward strand.
AGACATTGTCTTTAGAGTTGTTTCTAGCTTCTATTTCTACCTTCTTACCATTTGGTAAATGAATCACCATCTGCTGAAATAAAGGAGACCCTATCACGTACTCATCGGTTGCAGGTGTAACGGGATAAAAGCCCATAGCAGAAAACACATACCAGGCGGATGTTTGACCGTTATCTTCATCGCCACAATAACCATCTGGATTTGGTGTATACATTCTGTCCATCGTTTCTCTCAGCCAGTATTGCGCCTTCCACGGTGCTCCTGCATGATTATAAAGGTATATCATATGCTGAATGGGCTGATTCCCATGGGCATATTGACCCATATTTGCAATTTGCATTTCCCGAATTTCATGTATAGGGAAACCGTAATAACTATCGTCAAATACTGGAGGTAATATAAAAACAGAATCTAACTTATTCTCCAGCTGTTCCCTTCCACCCAGTAAATTAGCAAGGCCTTCAACATCTTGAAACACGGACCAGGTATAATGCCAGCTATTTCCTTCTGTAAAAGCATCTCCCCACTTAAAAGGGTTGAATGGCGCTTGAAACTTCCCATCTTTATTCTTTCCACGCATGAGCCCGGATTCTGGATCAAAAAGATGCTTGTAATTATAAGACCTCTTCTTATACAGTTCTATATCCTCTTGGGGCTTGTCTAATGCTTTAGCTAGCTGGTAAATAGAAAAATCATCGTAAGCATACTCCAAGGTCCTAGCGGCATTTTCATTGACTTTCACATCGTAAGGTACATAACCTAAGCTGGTATAATACTCTGCTCCCGCTCTACCTACTGCTGTTAGAGGTCCAGCATTATTTGCCCCCTTAATCACAGCTTCATATAGTGTTTCTATATGTTTACTCTCAATACCTTTTATCCAAGCATCAGCAACAACAGAAGCTGAATTATTACCTACCATAATATCCCTATAACCCGGGCTTGCCCATTCAGGAAGCCAGCCACCTTCCAGGTAAGCATTTGCTAAGCCGTCCTGCATCCTTTCACTAACTTCAGGGTACATGAGGTTCAAAAACGGAAATAAGCTCCTAAAAGTATCCCAGAAACCTGTATCGGTAAACATGTATCCAGGAAGCACTTCTCCATTGTAAGGACTATAATGTACTATTTGCCCGCTATCCTCCACTTCATAAAACATTCGTGGAAATAACAGGGTTCTATATAAACAAGAGTAAAATGTGCGTATATCATCCACCTCTCCTCCAGCAATCTCAATTTTTGACAGTTCAGAATTCCAGATGTCCTCACCTTTTTCTACATGCTGATCAAAAGTATAGCCATCCAGCTCTTTTAGGTTGACGGCTGCTTGCTCATAACTGATAAATGAAGAGGCTACTTTTAAATGCAGCTGATCCTTATCATTTTCAATATGAAATTGAACCAGTGCGCCCACATGGTCTGCTTCAATTTCAATTCTATCTTTCACTAGAACTGAATCAGCAAAAGTAGACACTTCAGCAAAAGGGCGATCGAACTCTAAGACAAAATAGTTTTTGAAATTTTCGGGCACCCCTCCGCTGTTCTTTGTGGTATACCCGTAAATACGATTCTCCTTTAAGTCAACAGTAACCTTGGAACCGTCATCAAATGCATCTAGCAATACTTGGGCTTCCTCGGTTTTAGGATAGGTAAATCTAAAGTAAGCGGCCCTTTCGGTAGGTGTAATTTCCGTAGTTACATCGTAATCGGCTAAATACACGGAATAATAATGGGGCTTAGCTATTTCTGCTTTGTGGGAGAAATAACTTGCGCGCTTATCTTGATCAAATGTTTTATTTCCCACCATTGGCATGATTGAAAACTGACCGTAATCATTCATCCATGGCGAAGGTTGATGGGTTTGTTTAAAACCCCTTAATTTCTCTTCGGTATACACATACATCCACCCATCTCCCATTTTGCCAGTTTGTGGGCTCCAAAAATTCATACCCCAAGGCATTGCAATAACTGGGTAGGTGTTGCCGGTAGATAAAAAGTAAGTAGACTGCGTACCCATCAGCGTATTCACATAGTCTATGGGGCGCACTACTTTATCTACAAATTGTGCCTTTAAAGAAAAATGGAAAAAGCACGCGAGTACAAGTAAAAATACATTTCGAAAGTTCATCATTTGATTTTGATTTATAATACGAGTCAATCACTGTCCCAAAAATAAACAAAAGCATCAAACAAAGCAAGGCTAAATTATTTTAGCACACATCAAATGTAATTTCTATTAACAGAGCATGCCTTTCCAAAACTAAGCGTTACTTTTAAGGGTTCGTCGACCAAATGGATGCAGATTGTATCAAGGCACGACGTGGGAATTCCAGTGTTGCAATCACCAATTCTGCAAAGTCTTCTGGTTGCAATACCTTTTCTGGATTTCCATCGGTTAACCCCAGATCTATACTCATATCAGAGGCTATAGTAGAAGGCGTCAAAGTGGTAACTCGGATGTTATGCTTTCTAACTTCCTTCATTAAGGATTGACTCAAGCCTATCACAGCAAACTTAGATGCAGAATAGGCCGATGTTGTTGGATTTCCATTTAAACCTGCAGTAGAAGAAACATTAATTATATCGCCAACTTTACTATCGATCATGGATGGCAATACAGCACGTGTGACGTAATAAACCCCCATCACATTGGTATTAATGATATTTTCCCAATCGCTTACATCCATTTGGGAAAACTCACCAAATTTGGCAATACCTGCGTTGTTTATTAAAATATCGAACTTACCAAAATCCTGTTCTAAGCGTTTAATCGACTCGAAAACTTGTTCTTTGTTAGATACGTCAAAAGCCTCGGAATTAGCTTGTACACCGTAGGATTGTAACTGCTCGACGACAGATTTTAGTTTTTCAATATTTCTTCCAGTAATAGCAACATCAACACCCTTTTTGGCTAATGCAATCGCTATTGCTTTCCCTAGTCCTCGGCTTCCACCAGTAACTAGTGCTTTTTTTCCTTTTAACATATTTATATTTTTATGATAGTACAATATACAAAAAATGGTTTAGAGCACTTAAGCACCAAACCATTTTTTCAATAAGATCTATATGACCCTTAGCTAATATCCTCTCGAGCAGCTAAATAGCGCTCTGCTTCTAAAGCTGCCATACATCCTGTTCCAGCAGCTGTAATTGCTTGACGGTAAATGTTGTCTTGAACATCTCCAGATGCAAATACTCCAGGAACGTTAGTTGCCGTGCTATTAGGTTTGGTTATTAGGTAACCCGTATCATCCATATCAAGGATGTTTTCAAACAACTCGGTATTGGGCTGGTGACCAATAGCAACAAAGAAACCGGTGATATCTAAATTTGTTTCTTCTTTAGTCTGGTTGTTAACAACTCTTACCCCATTAACGCCCTGCTCGTTCCCCAAAATCTCTTGAGCTTCTGTAAAATAATGAATCTTAATATTCTCAGTGTTTAGCACCCTATGAACCATTGCTTTGGACGCTCTAAACTCGTCTCTCCTCACCAGCATGTGTACCGTTTTACAAAGTTTTGCCAGGTAAGTTGCCTCCTCAGCGGCGGTATCTCCACCTCCGACAATTGCAACGTCCTGTCCTTTATAAAAGAATCCGTCACAAACTGCACAAGCAGATACTCCAAAGCCCATATATTTCTCTTCAGAAGACAAGCCTAGGTACTTTGCTGTAGCTCCTGTAGCAATAATTATTGAATCTGCGCTTACAACTTTGTCTTTATCAATCTCAACTTTATGTACGGGTCCAGAAAAGTCCACTTTTGTGGCGTATCCAAACCTGACATCTGTCCCAAAACGTTCTGCTTGTTGTTTTAGATCTTCCATCATTTGGGTACCTTGAACACCATTTGGGTATCCTGGGAAGTTATCTACATCTGTAGTCTGAGTTAACTGTCCCCCTGGTACTATACCTGTATATACTACAGGGTTTAGATCGGCTCTAGCTGCATAAATTGCTGCCGTATATCCTGCCGGCCCAGAACCTAAAATAAGGCATTTAAAATGCTCTGAACTTTCTTGTGTGATTTGCATGTTATAATTTTTATTTTCCGAATTTCTGCTGCAATTGAATCAGCATATCCTCGGAGATAGGTTTGCTTTTTTTTGATTTCGGCTTTGAATACTGCGCTTTATTAGTAGGCTTGCGGTTTTCGCTTTTTTTCTGTGGCGACTTCTCAGAACTTGGCGCAGCGGAGGATTCTCCTTTTTGACCATCGGTTCCTTTACTTTCAACCTGCTGTTCTTTAATTTTTAAAGATTCTTCCCTTTTTTTATTCCGAAAATCAGTCCACAGTTGTTTTAAAACTTTTTTGGTATAGAGTGGGAAATCCCCTTGTTGCATCCAAGCATAATAGCTCGGCTCGTTCTCAAAGATATCTACAACAGGTCTACCCTTATGCTTTCCAAAGTTAAAAACAACCACTCCTTCTTTATTGTAAACCATTCGTCCAGCAAAGTCGACCGTATCATACATCTTTGAAAAGCTATGTAGCTTCTCTACATCGTTAACTACTGGCTGGGAAACAACCCCCTGCTTATCCTCAAAATCAGCGCCGTCGTATTTTTCTATCTGTGCTTTTAACACTTCATAAGTGGCGCGCACATCGGCCTCAGCGGAATGGGCATTTTTTAAATCTTTCTCACAATAGAACTTATAAGCGGCCTTCAAAGTGCGTTGTTCCATTAAATGGAAAATATTCTGCACATCTACCAAAGAACGCCCCTCTATATCAAACTCTACTCCAGCCCTTAAAAACTCTTCCATTAATAATGGAACATCAAACTTATTGGAATTATACCCCGCTAGATCTGAATCCCCTAAAAACGCAGCTACTTCAGTCGCTACTTCTTTAAATGAAGGTTCATCTTTAATATCTTCATCGTAAATTCCATGAATTAATGAAGACTCAAGAGGAATAGGAATCCCTGGATTAATACGTTTGATCAAAACTTCTTCGGATTGATCTGGATTA
>DXEZ01000129.1 GCA_019114715.1 Candidatus Sphingobacterium stercoripullorum
TTGGAAACTGATCTCTTAGCCTTAGGTAAATACTCACCGGCGTTACTGTATCAGCCAGCAAGGTTTTTTGATTCGTAATAAATTGATATTCCATATGTTCACTATTGAAAATTAAACCACAAAAAAAGCCCGAATACTTGGTATCGGGCATAGTTCAGTTTTTTAAAGTTGACCTAAATAAAAACAAATAGATGTCAGCTCACACTTACCCGATAGGATGTATGCCAGCTGTGCCACCAAAAGCTTTTATTAAAAATCATATCTTTTTTTAAGTTATTTTCTAAACACAAATCTATAATAAATTTTATAACAATTCGAATGTTTTTCCAATTTTATTGGATTTCTTTGAAAATATTTGCAAAAGCATCTATTTTAATAGATCAGGTCTTCTTTTAGCAGTTTTCTCATAACGTTGTTCGTCCCTCCATTGATTTATTTTTGCCTCATGCCCACTTAATAATACATCTGGAACTTTATGCCCACGCCAGACAGCAGGCCTAGAATAAGCTGGGGCATCAAGCAAGCCATCTTGAAAGGAATCCGAAAGTGCAGAGGTTTCATCCGATAAAACGCCAGGGATGAGACGGACTACAGCATCTGTAACCAATGCTGCGGGAATCTCTCCTCCAGAAAGCACAAAGTCTCCTACAGATATCTCTTTGGTGACAAATATATCTCGTATTCTTTGATCTATGCCTTTATAATGGCCGCATAAAATCATTATATTTCCTTTCAACGACAATGCATTCGCATGGTCTTGTTTGAAAGTCTCTCCATCGGGCGTCATATATATAATTTCATCGTACGACCGCTCGGCCTGCAAAGCTTCAATGCAAGCAGCAAATGGCTCGACTTGTAGAACCATACCCGCTCCACCTCCATAAGCATAATCGTCTACCGATTTATGTTTATTGCTTGCATAGTCCCTTAAGTTGTGCGTATGTATTTCAACCAATCCTTTATTTTTGGCCCTCTCCACTATAGAACAACTCAATGGTCCCGATAGTAAATCAGGAAGAACAGTAATAATATCAAATCTCATAAGAGAGTTTTTAGAATTCGTAATCTTGCTTAAACAATTTCATTAAACCATTTTTGGAACTTCTCTCCCAGCACAATAGTAGGTTTGGCTTTTCCGTCTAATACGGCTAGTAAACCGATCAGCCACATCACTAGCAGTAAGATGTACCCTAAGGAGAACAATAACCATCCAATTATAGGCAAAAAGGCAAAGAGCAACAGCAGCATGCCCATTACACAGAGTCCAAATGTCTGGCGAATATGAAATGTTACAAACCTATTTTTAAGGTCTCTATTTTTCACCATCGCAACCATAAGCCCTAGTACAGTGATGTAACTTACAATTGCCCAGGTTTTACCGCTTTCAATTTCTTGAGAAGAAAAAACCTCTAAATTTCTATTTTTTTGATTCATAGTCATTTCCTAAGTTTCCTACTTCAAATTATAAGAAGTTCATTTTAAACTCTTGCCGGTATGGAGCATTAACATCTATGAGATAACCGTTTACAATAGCATACTTCACTCCATTTTTACCAACCAATAAAAAGGTCGCTCTTTCCCCCAGGTTTAAACTTTCAACTGGCTTATAGGAACCTCTGAGGTGTAACTCAATGGGGTAACTGTGTAAGCGATTGTCCGAGATCAATGAGGTAGCCTCTTTATTGAGCTCAATAGCAACCACCCCTTTTTTCAGGAGTTCTGCAACCAACTCTTTATTTACCTCTTTTAAAAAGCCCTTAGCGACTTCCCCGGGAACAAACTTCAAGCCTTCGTCTGAGAGCTCATCATACCCGTATTCATCCTTCAAATCCCCTAAATCTTCTATATATCCCTTCGTGTAGTAATTCCCCTTTACAGTATGCTCATCCCGCCTAATGGCAATATCAATTTTTGCAGCAACACCGTTTTTCATCACTTCGACATTACGTATCACTACATCGTGTAGCTGTGAAGCATTAAATGGTATTTTCTCATAGTCCGAGATGCTATATTTCAAATAAGAATCCGATGAAATCAGCTTAAATGCACGCAATAAGCACATAAAATTCAACTTGCGAATTTCCTGTTTTTCCGGGTCTCCTTTCCTAGCGCCAGACTCTATTAAAATAGTACTGGTTCCCCAAGACTGAAAATTATCCCCAAATCCTCTAGGGCTATGCGTATCGTCGTATTTGGCTACCGTATTCGGTACCAGCTCATCTAACATCTCAAACATCCCAGCAATAATTTGCATGGCCCTACCGCGCACTTCATTGGTTTCCCTTAACCAGTTGTAGGCTGGAGCTAAAAACGATATTCCCACCGGATTGGTGGTATTGGGTACATTATAATAAATATTCTGGTCATGCAAGTTGAATCCATACATGGGCTGATGGACCTTTGCTCGCTCTCCAAGGAGCCTAGCCTCGGGAGCTTCCATCGCCCGGGCATCCCGATTTAAATCAATCTGCTGGGCGTTCCTTCTTTGGAACAGCTCGGCACCATCGGGGTTTAATAAAGGGATAAACACCAAAGTGAGATTATTCCGGATATCATCCCTTACGTGTTTATAGTTATCGGAATCCGGACCACACAAAAAATTAATAACATCAAATATGGCCATTGTTGCAGTTGGCTCATCGCCATGCATCTGGGACCATAACATGACTTTTTTCGCTCCATGTCCAAATTGCAACTCAAAGATGGATCTATTTTGAACCGAACGTCCAATTTCGGATACCTTAAAAAGATTCGTCTTTTTAATTCCATCTATTAATGGAATTATATCTTTGTGCTTGAACCTCCTATGTGTTAAAGCAGGTTCTTTATACTTTTCATGCAGAGAAAGATAGTCTTTTATTTCTATTCGCATATTAATTTCTATTTCATAAAGACTGACTAAGACGGTCCTTTGCCCTTAACGATTAAACAGGAGTCTGTGCCCAGTAGAAGCCTCCTGAATTTTTCCGTTCTCATAAACTACCTGTCCCGAGACGATTGTAGTATGTATGCTATGGGAGAAAGTATGGTTTAAAAATGGAGACCAACCGCATTTCGATAAAATATTATCGCGCTTTACTTGAAATGGATTAGCCGGATCTACCAGCACTAAATCTGCCCAATAGCCTTCTTTTATAAACCCACGGTTCTCGATTTGAAAACAAGTCGCAGTATTATGCGCAGTTTTTTCAACCAATTGTTCCATGGTAAGCTTTTTCTGATCTACCAAATCCAATAGCGCCAATAATGCGTGCTGGACTAATGGTCCGCCAGAGGGAGCTTCCAAATATTTACCTTCTTTCTCCTGGAGTGTATGAGGGGCGTGATCGGTAGCTATGACGTCGATCTTACCGCTTAAAAGCCCTGCTAAAATACCGTCTCTATCGTCTGAAGTTTTTACTGCTGGATTCCATTTAATGAAGTTACCTTTCTTAACATAATCTGCATCGGAGAACCACAAATGATGGACACAAGCCTCGGCAGTGATCCGTTTTTCAGCTAGCGGCTTTTTATTGTCAAAAAGGCCTACTTCTTTTGCCGTAGAAATATGTAAGATATGTAGCCTTGCGTCGTGCTTCTTAGCTAATTCAACCGCCTTTGAAGAAGATATAAAGCAAGCATCAGCACTACGGATCAGGGGATGATGTTCTATTTGGATATCTTCTCCATACTGTGCCTTGTACTGTTCTATGTTTCTTTTAATGGTTGCCTCATCCTCACAATGCGTAGCAATTAACATCGGCGCCTCGGCAAATATATTAGACAATGTCTCTGAGTTATCTACCAGCATATTGCCCGTAGAGGAACCCATAAAAACTTTAATTCCACAAACGTCTCTAGGATTCGTCCGAAGTACTTCTGCTAAATTATCATTGGAAGCACCCATATAAAATGAGTAATTCGCTAGCGATACTTCCGCTGCTCTTTGGTATTTCTCCTCTAACAGTTCTTGGGTCAATGTATTGGGAACAGTATTCGGCATCTCCATAAAGCTGGTCGTTCCACCAGCTACTGCAGCTCTGCTCTCGTGCCAAATATCTGCTTTGTGCGTTAATCCAGGTTCACGAAAATGAACTTGGTCATCAATTAAGCCAGGCAATAAGAACAATCCTTCTGCATTTATTTCTTTGGACGCATTGTATTGAATCGATGAGTCAACCTTTTCGATTCTCCCGCGTTTGATCAACACATCGCCAGAGAACACCTCTCCTTGATTTACTATACGGGCATTTTTGATAAGAATACTGTTATTTGACATAATAGAGTTTTGTCAGACAAAATTAAAAATTTAAAAAGGAAAAATGATATGGGAATACCTTTTCCTCTTCTTTAAAATAGCAAATCGGAAGACCGAACGTTAAAAAAGGGAGTGTTTACTCCCTTTTTTAATATCAATAAACCCCTACCCTAAAGGTTTGTAGCGAATTCTCGTAGGCATTACATCGCCCAATCTTTTTCGTTTATTCTCTTCATAATCCGTGAAGTTCCCTTCAAAGAAGTAAACCTGGGAATCACCCTCGAAAGCTAATATATGGGTACAAATTCTATCCAAGAACCACCTATCGTGGGAAATAACGACGGCACAACCACCAAAGTTCTCCAAACCTTCTTCAAGTGCTCTTAAGGTATTCACATCAATATCGTTGGTAGGTTCGTCTAATAACAATAAGTTGGCTCCTTCTTTCAAAGTGATAGCAAGGTGTACCCGATTTCGTTCTCCACCGGAAAGCACGCCCACCTTCTTTTGCTGATCAGCTCCTGAGAAGT
>DXEZ01000130.1 GCA_019114715.1 Candidatus Sphingobacterium stercoripullorum
GATATCACACTAAAAAACGTTGCTATTCAAGCCAAAAATGCAGGTAGAATAGAGTTTAGCAAAAATTGGGTAATCGAAAATTTCACCCTTAAAAGTCAGACAACTAAAGGCGTAAAAAAAGAAAACACAGAAAACATTTCCTTATAGCAGATCAATTAAAATAGTAAACATATTGGTCCTATCTGAAAGGAAGCAAGAAAAACAGGCAATTACCATCTTATTGAGACGCTAAAAAACACAAAAAAACGGAGTAAATTTACTTACCCCGTCTTCAATTACATTCAAGTAATAATTATAGAAATGATAAACTATTCTGCGATTCTAACATTAACCGCGTTAAGTCCTTTTCTACCATTTTCAACTTCGAATACTACTACGTCGTTTTCACGGATATTACTAATAAGTCCAGAAGAGTGGACAAAAATATCAGCACCACCATTTGTAGGTGTGATAAAACCGAAACCTTTTGTTTCGTTAAAGAATTTTACTGTTCCTTCTTGCATTATATTACTATTTTATTGATAAATTATTTGAATTATTGGGCTACTGGTACCCGAAAGCCAATTAGCTTTTGGATCTTCAATAGTATTGGTTTTTCTTCGTCGCTACAAAATGATATAGCTCTTCCTTCATTACCTGCACGTCCTGTACGTCCTATTCTATGAACATACGTTTCTGAATCGTTAGGCATATCGTAATTGATAACCTGTGGAAGCTCTTTAATATCAATTCCTCTTGCAGCAATATCTGTTGCTATAAGCACATTGATTTTACCTTTTTTAAAGGATAGCAAAGCTTTTTCTCGTGCAGTCTGGGATTTATTCCCGTGGATACAAGCTGTTTGTATGCCACTTTTCCCTAAAGATTTCGCTAGGCGGTTTGCCCCATGCTTAGTACGCATGAAAACTAACGTTTGCTTGCTCTTATCCTCTAGCAGCATCTTAGTGAGGTGCTTTGATTTCTGTCCTTTTTCTAAAAAGAAAACCGATTGATTGACAGTTTCAGAAGCCGATGAAACGGGAGAAACATTAATCTCTACTGGTCGGTAAAGAATCTCTCCAGCAAACTTCCGTATAGCTTTAGGCATCGTAGCTGAAAAAAGTAAAGTTTGTCTCTTTTTAGGGAGCGCGCGTAGCACTTTTTTAATGTCATGGACAAAACCCATGTCTAGCATGTTGTCTGCCTCATCAAGCACTAAACTATTTACATTACTTAAGTCTATATGACCTTGATTTAATAGGTCTAATAACCTGCCTGGAGTCGCAATTAAAACATCGACACCTTTACGAAGCTTTTCAACTTGCCTTACTTGAGACACACCTCCATATATAACCGTGTGGTTAATAGGAAGAAACTTTCCATATTCCTCTACACTTTGTGCGATTTGGATGGCCAGTTCTCTTGTAGGAGCTAATATTAAAGCACGTGGCTTTCTACTTCTTTTTTGTTCTAAATCCAGTAATTGTAAAAGGGGAATTGCAAAAGCGCCGGTTTTACCTGTTCCTGTTTGTGCACATCCTATGATGTCTTTTCCCAATAAGATATGGGGTATTGCTTGCTTTTGTATTTCGGTAGGGGTTTTATGCCCTAATCTATCAATAGCTTTTAAAATAGGCGCTATTAAACCAATCTTGTTAAAATCCATTTTTTCTGCTTAGTGATCTTATCCTTTCTATTTTTTTGGATAAGACTTATCTATACAAGGACATGCGTAAGCATGTATAAAACAATTGACTTTTGTTAACAGAAATATATGGGAACTAAAAATTGAAACTTCAATGCCACGCAGCATATTAACCATGCTGTATATCTCGATGATAACTATAAATTGGCGATTGAAAAAACTTTACTGATTGATGCGGATAAACCAAACCGGTCAGATATTGCTTGGCAATGCCTTGTATAAGAACAAAGATACGATAAAATATTAGGATGCAAAACTTTTATGCATTTTCTGCAATTATTTTTCTCGGCAGCGAAGCGATAGAATGCTTTCAACATGACCGAGTTAGAGTGAAGTAATTTAAAGCAAGAGAAGTTAAGACCAACCTTAAATTTGAGTTAATCTTAGCTCCCCTATTACAATATCGCTCTACCACCTATAAGTTATGGCATTAATGCTCATCCCTGCACCTACAGAGGCCAGCATAATAAGGTCTCCTTTTTCCAGATTGTAACCTTCTATTTCCCCACTAACAACTTGATGCAACAAGGTTGGAATCGTAGCTACAGAGCTATTGCCCATAGTTGAGATGTTCATAGGCATTACATTCTCTGGTAGCTCCTTAATGCCGTACAGTTCAAAGAATCGCTTTATAATAGCAGCATCCATCTTCTCATTGGCTTGATGCATAAAAATCATCTTCAAGTCCTTTATATCCTCACCAGAGTTATCAAAACATTCCTTCATAGCAGTAGGAACATTCTTTAGAGCATATTCGTACACTTTCCGGCCTTTCATCTTAATGAACTTCGGTAGTTTTTCACCGCCATCATTCGAGCTGGAAGAATAAATAAAATCCAACTCTTCGTGCGTATCAGAGCGAACTGCTGAATTAAGGATTCCACTTTGCTCATCAGCTACCCCTTGCAATATACAAGCACCAGCAGCATCCGAAAATATCATACTATCTCGATCACTTGGATCCAGCACTCTAGAGAGCGTCTCTGCACCAATCACAAGACAAGTTTTTGCAGCTGAGGACCGAATAGCTTGATCCGCTTGGATAACGCCTTGCACCCAGCCGGGGCACCCAAAAATGATATCGTAGGGAATACATTTCAAGTTTTTTATTCCCAGCTTATGCTTTACTTTTGAAGATAAAGAAGGTACCATATCTCGTGGATCTCCAAACACCTTCATATCTCCGTAGTTGTGCGCTACTACAATCATATCTATAGCCTCTGGATCAATACCCGCATTTTCAATAGCCTGCTTGGCAGCTCTAGCACCCATTTCAGAGGCCGTTAACCCGTCTGGCGCATACCTCCTACGTTTTATGCCGGTTATCATACTGAACTTCCTAATAATAGACTCAACTGGCTGATTGAATTTCTGGTTATTCTCATCAAAAAACTCATGATTTATAAACGATTCGTTGGGTACATCCTGAGTTGGAATAAACATCCCAGTAGCTATAATTTTTGATTTTAACATTTGCAATTTCTTTTTTTCTCTACAACTTTAATAATACAAGTAGTATGAAGTACTCAATCATTACGGTTTTTTTGAGCTGAATGCCATTTTAACTTTTGATCTATGCAACTAAAAAACACTTCTACTAACTCTACTCATTGTTAAGAGGCACTTTAATCTCAAGATTCACCTTGGGAGATTTTAACAACACATAGAGTTCCAATCACACCGATTTTCAACCTACTAGCTCAATAATATACTTTTAAAAACTCTTAGCTTAAAGCTTTGAAAGTTCAATTTCATTAAGTATTTATTATATTTCATTCAATACTACTAAATTTAACCAACATTAGCTATAAGTTTATTAAATACACACGCTAAAATAATCATCTCTTGCTTCTATTCTGACATGATCGTGCTTACTAACAGTTAACAGGAATAGTTTTCGGCATATCTAAGATACAAAAAAAAGCCTCAAACACAGCAAATTAGCTCGCTAGGGCGCTTGAAAATCCTCTTAATGCAATGGCAGAAGAAGACCACACTGCCTCAAACTTAGCTTTTAGAGCGCCCCTCATTTTGGTCTTGAAAGATATTGATTAAATTGCAAGATAGTGCGGCAATTTATCTCCTTAGTCATTCTCTTTACTTTAATTACTGCTTGCAATAGCAATAAAGGAGACATTGAATCCAATACAGGAGATCAAAAAAGAGATACACTACAAACGAGCGTTAATACAACGAACACCGCCCCAGAATCAGACTCGATGACATTCAAAACTACCGACATCAAAATGAAAATCACTCCTTTTGCAATTCGAAAAACACATGAATTCTGGATAGTGCTGTTTACACAATTTTTAATGATGGAGACTTCACCATTCAGTTTAGTTACGGGTTTTGGATTGAAAAACTAGAAGATAAAGATTGGAAAAGAGTGCCTTTTACTACAAATGCCATTACACTTAAACCTATGTTAGGGCTTGAGCTTGGTCAGAATTATGAATTCAAACTGGGTCTTTCCTACTTATTTGATCAAAAGAACCTAGAATCTGGCCAATACCGATTGATAAAAGCCGTTTATAAAAAAGGATCTAAAAATAAAAAAGATTCATCTGAATGCAAACTTTCAAATCTATTAGAGAAAACAAGGGGAGTTTAATAACAACTGACAAAGCTCGTAAATTGCAAACCAAACATCTAGTCAATATTGAAAATGAGCTTATTGGATATTTTCAAAACAGCCAACTAAAAAGCACTTATACATGGATTACCTTGATCAGGATGACCAAATGAACGGTGGATTCAAGTCATAGATAGCTACCCATCCTTTGCTAATCACTTCTGTCGTGTCACTGATCTCAATTTTCCCGTAATATTCTTTGGCGAACCCATCTACCGTGAAAATTGCCTGTGCAACGGCAAGCTGCTTCCACAGTATAAATAAAAAGATTGCGGCTACCCTTAGCTTTGTGTCGTTTCTCATATCATCATGGGTTACTTTTTTAAACTCCTCGTGCCGTTAAAAAGCGCCGGACTGCTTACATGAATAGACTCCTATTCATTAAAACGTTTACTCTGAAATTGATCTGCAGGAATTTCGTGTTCGTCAAAATTCGCGATTACCAGTTTTTTCAGCTCTTCAAATCTTTCGGGTGTTATGCCGTCCCGCTCCTTGACCGCCATATAGAAATAAGTCTTCTTGTATTGTTGGAGGATGGCCCGGACGGAGGCAAAGTCCATATTCTCCAGCAGCTTCCCGGTTAATTTTCCCACTTTAGGTATTTGGATCGAGGAGGTGTATTGTATCGGGCGGAACGTCGTATCAGACTTATTACGGAAACTGCTCGGAAGCGATTCGTACGGATTATAAACCGCAAAGTAAACCACGGCAGCTGTACTATCCGCTTTGCTGAATACACTTTCCTGCATAACGGTGGCGAACCCAAGGGACGGCTTGGAAACGAACAGCAAATAATCAATACTATCGGGATGCGCTATATAAGCTTCCAGTTTCTTATTATCCTCTACCCGGCGTAGTCCAACAACTGCGATTTCGGGTGTATACGGATCATTTTTGATATTGGGCAGGTATTCCATTTTACTCTCCGGATCATTGGTAAACAGGTATACAGGGCCAAATTTCCGTGCGTACGTTTTTGCTACACGTAACGCTTCCTGCACATTATCTCGGTAATCCGTTTCCTCATGAAGGATCATATTACGGACGCCTTCAAATTCTTTGTTCTTATGTTCACGGATCATATCTTCCCCACAGGTACGCACGAACGCTAGGATTACGAATGCTGCCCCGATAGGAATGGTGATATACTTATAGTTGATATCCCGTTTTTTATGCCTTTCCAGTTGTTCGATAACTTCGGCTTGCACCGCAGGAGCCTTTATTGACTCTGACCGTGTTGGGTTATCCGCAATAGCCTCGACGTCGCCCTCTTGGGTAGCCTCCACCGAAATTTCAGGAGATGCTGCTTGTGTTTGCTGCTTCAGATGCTCCAACAACACTTCCCGAAAAGCGGCAAAAATGAGCGCATCATCTTTGCCTTTGGGGTTATTGGCATTGAGTTGCCAAACCAGTTTTTTCCCATTGTTCAACCTGATCCGCATGGAGGGTGGTGGTGCCTGTAATGCACCAAAGGGTGGAATACTGTGGATGTCGCTAAAAAGCACCCGACCGTAGTCTTTGGAAGTAAACCCTTCGCTGTCAACCGTGATGATATCACTGCCTCTGGATGTTTTGTGAAACTTCCAAAGACCATAAACCATCAAAAAAATAGTCAACGGGATGGTGATCCAAAAAATCCAGGATATATAATCAAGCAGAAAAATACTGGGTGGAATGATCGGGAAGCCGCCGAAAATGGCTAACAGGAAATACTTTCCTCCTTTATTGTTCTGGTATTTAAAATGATATTCGTTCATTGTTTATATTTTTTATAGGCTTGGTAAATGAATAGCTTATTATCGTTTCTTTCCATCACATCATTTAAAGCTTGCTTTGAAAATTGGCCTCGTCATCGACTTCTTCGTATTCGTCGTTGACCCGCTCAACATAGATCCACTTGCAGGCGCGTGTAGCGGTACCGCAAGCAGAAATAAATGCACTTGCCCAACCAGCGTCATTCAGATGCTCAGGAGTAAAGAGTGAACCCCGCTCTTCGCGGAGATAATCTTCAAACTGCTTGAAATAATGCTTTTTTACAAACTCCAATAGTTCGCTACTTTCGTTCCAAAGGTTATCCCTGCCGACGGCATTTATGGCAGAAAGCCCCAGACCATTGAACGTCACGCACTGGTCCAATGAACCGCCCGAATCCCCGCCTGTCCATCCAAACTGCAAGGTAGCGTATGGGTCGTCTTGGGCTACATACACGCCAGTTCACGGCGGGCGCTTGCCGATTTTGGCGATAACATCGGTGCATACCCGGAATTTTGGTAGACGAGGAAAAAGGTCGGCGTGGCGCCGGATACACAGTGATGGGTATTCGCTCTCGACTCCCATCCAGATGTTGTAGACGATGCCGTCGTTCCAGTGCTGATAACGATTCATCACATCGTCGATATAATACGCGTACTTATAAACTTTCTCGGAGCGTTCCTCGAACGCTGTTTGTTCCTCTTCCGTCGCGCACCGCATTGAAAACTCGCTTAGCATCCGGGTGCACTGATACGCACCTGTGATGCTATAGGCCTCGTGCGTGCGCTTAGCAATTTGCTTCGCCGTCTTCTGTTGGAAATCCAGCAACGGCGGGAAACCGCACTTCGCCCAGTTGGCTGGAGTGTTGCGGTCGCCCCGGCGCTTGTTGACGATCACAGCATCACGTCGTTGCACCTGGGCATCGTCGAGCAGCACATCAGTGCCGTTGATCAGTGCATCGATGCGCAGTTTCAGCCCTTTCAGGTACTCCAGCGAGGCAAAATGATATAGCAGCGCGGCCTGACGCTTTTGCCAGAGATTGAGTTCGAATGCGTCGCCCTCAGTACGTGGATTACTTTTCATATGTTGCTTGTATTAGTCACTTGGTTACTTTAATTGCCCTAACTCTACATCCAGTGTCATTCTATCGTTAGTTTCCATCACATCATTTAAAGCTTGCTGCGAAAAAAAATACGATAAGCAGGATTATCGGCAGGAATAAAAATATTTTTTGTGTCGTTCGTACCGTGCCGTAAAGCGGGCCTAACAGTTCCTTGGCATAGGAGGTTACCACCAACACGATGAGGGCGATCACCATCCAGATAACCGCAGCGGTAACCAGACCGTTCATGTTCATAAACCCATCCGTACTGATATCAAAAACTTCCATAACGGGTTCGTACAATAACAAACTCCCTATCCAGTTGATATGGAAGCACAGGATACAGGCTAATATTTTATGTATTGTGAGTACGTTTTTACCCTTTCGCTGCTGTTTGCCAACAACATTGAAAAGTATGATAAAACCAACCAATGAAATAATCCAACCTGCCATACTATTATAATTTACTAACTGATGGTTTAACATTAATAGATCTCCGATACCTTAAAAAATTAAGGAATACCCAAATCGGTATTTCATGTACCATTCGATACCGATAAATAATAAAATGATGAAAATAATCGCCAAGATAATAGCTTGCCAATATACTTTTCTGTCAAATTCAAAGGTTTCGGGATGGATAGAAAATTCCGAATAAACATTGGGTGCGATGCGCAGATCGGGACGGAAAAGCGTGATTCCCTGTATAAAGTGGCTCCTCAATGTTCGGCTATTTCCAGCGTAATAACTATAAGCCACATCCGGATGAAAGGGTCGTACCTTTTGTTCGTTGCCTTTCAGAAAAACCTTCAAAAATGTCTGCCGATATGTTGAAGTTCCTGTGTATACCAGGTTTGAACCTATAAAGACATCATAAATATTAAAATCATCCGATGATTTCTCCAATTGACTATACAACAAAGATTCAACGGTACCGTCTAACTGCTCATCAAAAATCCCGTCCCGGTTTACGCTGATACATCTGACCGCCTTGCTTTTGATACGTTTTAGGTATCGTACGGCGATATAGCTCAGCCAGATCACGATCGGATAGTAGATGATGCCGAAAGCGAAGAGCTGCCCACCCTCAATCGTGCCATCAATATAAAAAGCAAAGGGAATGATGTAAAAACATAAAACAAGCGAACCGAATAGTGGAAAAAACACGATCCGGATGCACCAGGTCCAGAACCAGTTGGGTTCGGATTTTATTTCCGGGAAATTATCTTTTGTAAATACGCTCATCTATACTGCGATCATTATTTTGGTTCAGGCTCATTTTCTGGTCGGATAATGTATTCCGTTCCGTTCAGCCCAACGTAGAATTTACTCCCACCACGGGGTGATGAAACCAGGATCAGTGGATACTGGGGTATGTGGAAGTAGGAATATAATTCTTCATGAATATTGTACCGTGCAGGAATCAACACCTCGCTTGTTGCTATATCGTGCACTCCCCATAGCAGAGTCTGGTCGTCCTGGAACTTTTCATAAGAATGCTTGATTGACTCGTTTATGCTTTCTTTCGGACGGATTTCATTAAAATCATCCGGATTATACCGGTAGACCACGTTTCCCTTTGTATCGATACGCATCCGTTGTCCATCCTGCCACACGGTAGCATAGGTGCTGCTTCCAAATATTTTCTTTTTGGGGTCCTTAATGTCGTAGAAGTCCAGATCTTCCCCGAAAAACGTGCCCCCTTCAAACTGTGGCTCGATGATGACCTTTTTATCCTTATCACAATAACCATAAAGTCCGTTTTCCACTATGGGGATGAGGTCGGGATAAGACAGGCTATCGCCTTTTTCCTGTGCATAGCTTGAAAATACGGCGGAAAGCAGTAGAATAAACGCTAAATAAATTTTCATATGCGTATTGATGTGTCGTTTAATAGTCCAAAATTACGGTAATCGGAAAAGCTTTGAAATCCTTGTTTTCAAGGATTTTTATTGTTGACGAGCCTTCATACTTTTGTAATAATCATTAAAATGCAGTTTTTGTATGAGACTTTTGATTGCCTATATCCTTACATTCCTCGGTGGGGCGCCTCTTTGGTTAAACGCACAGGAGACGCCCCTTCACTATATATGGAACAGAAAGGGAGTGCCCGTTTATACCGCACCATCTGCCCAGACTGTTCTGGATACGTTGAGCTATGGAACGGAAGTCAACATTATCGAAGTACGACCGGAAATGGTAGCTCATCCCTTGTTTACCTTTCCATCCGACACGGTAACTAAGGTGTATAAATCTCTCTCAAAATGGATGTTGATTGAATTTGGCAACAGGCAAAGGGGATACGTTTTAAATACTTACTTACTGGAATTTCCGACCAATCTCACTGCCCGAATGACTGATTATTTCAGCCAGTTATCTACTATTGTTGAAGAACGGAACGAAGGCAAGACCGAGCGATTCTGTAACCGCAGCTCCTATACCTATAAAAATGGAATCCGATATACGTATACTGATTTGGGGCCCTGCGAAGCCTGTGGGCATGGCGTTACTGAAATATCACTGCCCGGATGGACATTGCGACAGGCTTTTGTGTTCATTACCAATTTTGATACGGAACTGTGGGATATGGATGGAAAATCAATAGAGAGCTATTTAGAACTCGTGGATGCCATCGAGGTGAAAGAAAGCTATCCGGGCCAGTTGCAATGGGAACATATATACGATTTGGTCACGTTGACCGAAACGCAAGACGGGGTTGAAGTAAAGATTGATACTATATTGTGATTATTAAAGGAAAGTTATACGGTTAAAATCTTGTAGTCAAAAACGCTAAAACTGAATTAACGTCAACCCTCCGAAAATTTTCAGAGGGTTGACGTTCGAAAAGGAGACCAGGGTGTATTCCTGCTTCTTTAAAACTTAAAGGTAACGCCCGCGTTCAGTACGGATACGCCGTACCCCAATTCCGCATAAGCGCCGAATCGATCGGAGAAGAACCAGCGCCCGCCTAAAAATCCGGTAAAACCAAGACCGCTGCCGTAGCTATCGGCATAGGAAGCATCATCCCCGTCTGAGGAATACTTGGCGATATTGTAGCCGAGCATGGCGCCACCATAGTATGCGGCCTATGAAGTACATATTTTAAATTCAATATAGCGGATGTATTTTTGCTTTATGAATTTAACCGAAAAGCGTCAATATATGTTTTCTCTGATTGATCAGTGGAAAAAGAGTGGTCTGTCCCAAAGGAAATTTAGTAAAATTCATGGTGTTGATTATCGCCAGTTGAATTATTGGATTAGAGCTAAAGCAAAAACCGAGTCTTCAGGTAGCTTCATCCCTTTACATCCTTCCACTGACGACCAATCCCCAAATAAAATAGAAGTTGTTTTTCCTAATGGGGTAATTGTAAGGACGACTTTTGATCGAGGTATTATCCAGCAGCTTTTATCTTTATCGTAGCATGTTTTCTTTAAGTTCTTCACTTCGTTATTATCTCTGGAGTGTTCCATGCGATATGCGCAAAAGCTTCGATGGACTTTGTGGTATTGTAACCACGCACATGCACCGGAGTCCTCTAAGTGGTGAAGTGTTTGTGTTTTTAAATAAAAAACGCACCCACTTGAAGCTACTACACTGGGAACGTGGCGGCTTTGTTCTTTATTACAAGCGGCTTGAGGAGGGTACTTTTTCCCCACCTAGGTCCGACACTTCGGAGATTTCCTGGAGTGATTTAATACTAATGATTGAAGGCATTCAGGTGGTGAAATGCATCCGAAAAAAACGCTTTCAAAATGCATAATTAAGTTGTTTTTCCTTTGTTAAATACGGCCTTTTTTCGTACTTTTATAGTATAGAAACAGCGCTGGAACACCTCTCAAAAGAAGACCTAATCAAGGTTATTTCCAGTCGTGATGGGATTATTCAATCACTGTCAAAAGACTCTTCAGCAAAAGACGAAAAGATAGAATACTTGGAATCCCAGCTAGCCATGTATAAACGCATGCAGTTTGGCCAGAAGCGTGAACGATTTGAAGGTGATCCTAATCAAATTATGCTGCCTTTCGAGCAGGATCCAGAGGTCTTAGAGGAACAATTAGAAGAAGTCAAAGAAAAATTGGAGTATGTGCGCCGTCG
>DXEZ01000018.1 GCA_019114715.1 Candidatus Sphingobacterium stercoripullorum
AGCTTTTGATTTCTTAGAAAAGCCCTTGGATTTAAATAGGCTCCTTATTACTGCTAGAAATGCGCTAGATAAAGGTTCTCTAGTAAAAGAAACCAAGAAACTTCGCCGGAGAGTGAAAAAGAGTACCGAGATATTAGGGCAGTCCGATGCGGTAAAATTTATTAAAGAAACTATAGAAAGAGTGGCCCCAACAGAAGCGAGGGTGCTCATTACTGGGCCAAATGGTTCAGGGAAAGAGCTTGTCGCACGATCGCTGCATGAGCTTTCTGAAAGAAGTTCAAGCTCCCTAATTGAGGTGAACTGTGCTGCTATACCATCGGAGCTAATTGAGTCAGAGCTTTTTGGTCATGAGAAAGGTTCGTTTACTTCGGCTGTGAAACAGCGCATTGGAAAGTTTGAACAAGCAAGTGGAGGAACCTTGTTTTTGGATGAGATAGGGGATATGAGTTTATCTGCCCAAGCAAAAGTTCTACGCGCATTGCAGGAGAATAAAATCACGCGAGTCGGAGGGGAGAAAGAGATAAAAGTGAATGTTCGAGTGGTGGCAGCTACCAATAAAGACCTTTTGAAAGAAATTGAAGAAGGAAACTTTAGAATGGACTTGTACCATCGTTTAAGTGTGATATTAATTGATGTTCCACCATTAACTGATCGAAAGGATGATATTCCACTTCTTGCTAAAAGCTTTTGTGAGGAAATATGTGCCGAGTATAATATTCCAACAAAAGAAATCACCAGCAAAGCCATGGAGAAGTTGCAAACACTGCCTTGGACAGGTAACATACGAGAACTGCGGAACATGGTAGAGAGGTTGATTATTTTAAGTGATAAAAAAATTACAGATAAAGATGTTGTAGCCTATGCTAATCCAACTCGAGTTGGAGTTTAGCGCATTTTTTTTCTCTTTTGGGGATAACTTTGGCACATTTCTAGCAGTATAGAACCAAGAACATTAAAGGTATTGTAGTTTTAAAGAGCAAACTGGCAAAGAAATTTGCATAAACAAATAATTAAGATATGAAGTTAAGACAATGGAATAAACGCTTTAAAGCATTGACGGGTGCTTTATTGTTAACAGCAGTATTGGGATTCTCCGTACATGCACAAGAGCAAGAGCATAGTAATGCAAATGTAAGGTCTGGCCAGAAGGCACTCCTTGAAGGGAATTTTAAAGCAGCAGCTTCTCATTTTCAAAAAGCCCTTCCTGAAGAATCGAGTGATCCAGATGTAGTTTACCTTTTGGGCTATTCTCAATTTCAATCGGGAGACTTCGATAAGGCTGCCAAAACGTTTGGCGATGTCTTGAAATTAGACCCAAAAAATGTAAACGCTTATTACTACAGAGGTAAATCCTCTAATAACAAAGCAGTAATTCCTGGAAATAAACTGAACCCTACAAAAAAAGAGGAACTGTTAAATGCTGCTATTGCAGATTATAGTAAGGCTATTGAGATCGATAAAGACGATGTGAAGCTTTATCAAAATCGAGCTATCGCTTACCGTGATTTAGGGATTTTAATTGGTACAGACGGTACGTCGAGCTATAATAAAGGTAAAGCTACAGAAGCATACAATGGTGCGATTTCAGACTTTAAAAAAGTGTTAACAGTTGATGCTGCTAGAAAAGATATCCAAACAGAGCTAAAGAAAGCTACTGTTTATAGAGATAACTTAAAATAAGAAAGATTAAAAAAAGTTATATATCGGAGCCCTCTACTTTTTATAGGTAGGGGGTTTTTTGTTAGCAATATTTGCATCATATTTTGATGAATTGATAAGAAGATTTGTAAAAATACGTACGGTATTTTTCAATGCTTTAAATTATTGTTAATTTTGCATGTAAATTAAGTCCATGAGTGATAGTATAAAACACGAGTGCGGTATTGCACTTATTCGATTGCTTAAGCCTCTTTCCTATTACCAAGAGAAATACGGTACGCCTTATTACGGCATCAATAAACTGTATTTGTTAATGGAAAAGCAGCACAATAGAGGTCAAGATGGTGCAGGGGTAGCTTCCATTAAATTCGATGTTAAACCTGGGCATAGGTATATCAGCAGATATCGTTCCATTGCATCGTCACCGATTTCAGATATTTTTGAATACTTGCAGAAGAAGTTCGCAGCTGTACAAAGACTATATCCCGATAAATGTAACGATACAAAATGGTTGAAAAAGCACGTTAGCTTTACAGGTGAGGTGCTAATGGGACATTTACGTTACGGTACGCATGGCCGCAATAGCATAGAGAATTGTCACCCATTTTTACGTCAAAACAATTGGATGACTCGTAATTTGGTTCTTGCTGGGAACTTCAACATGACCAATGTGAATGAGCTCCTTGAGCAGCTTTACGAACTAGGTCAGCACCCGAAAGAGCAGGCCGATACAGTGACAGTACTCGAGAAAATCGGACACTTTTTGGATGTTGAAAATCAAACATTATTTGATTCCTATAAAAAACAAGGGTTATCTAACATAGATATTAGCGCTAAAATTGCTGAAAACTTAGATGTTACGAAAATTCTTACCCGCTCGGCGAAAACCTGGGACGGAGGGTATACTATTGCTGGAATGTTTGGGCATGGCGATGCATTTGTCATGCGGGACCCTTCAGGAATTAGACCAGCCTATTTCTATCAGGACGATGAAGTAGTGGTGGTAACCTCTGAACGTCCACCTATACAAACCGCTTTTAATATACCGTATGACCAGGTGCAAGAAATTAAACCAGGTCACGCATTAATAATTAAAAAAAGTGGTGAGGTTAGTGAGGAAATGTTCAGCGAGCCTCTCGAGAAAAAAGCCTGTTCTTTTGAACGAATATATTTTTCACGAGGATCTGATGTTCAGATATATAAAGAGCGTAAGGAACTGGGCTCTTTACTTTGTGAGCAGGTTTTAGAGGAAATAAATCACGATATTAAAAATACGGTCTTTTCTTATATACCTAATACAGCTGAGGTGTCTTATTACGGGCTAATTGACGGTATTCATGAGTATGTGCGTAATTATCAAAAGGATATTCTATTGAATCATAAAGATAGAATGGACAACGATAAGATGGAAGAGGTATTGAATGTTACTCCTCGCTTTGAAAAGTTAGCTGTAAAGGATGCTAAGCTCCGTACTTTCATCACGCGCGATGCAGATCGAGATGACCTGGTGCAGCACGTATATGATACGACCTATGGCGTGGTAAAAGACGATGAAGATACCTTGGTTGTTATCGACGATTCGATTGTTCGAGGAACTACCATGCGAGAGAGTATTCTTACTATTTTAGACCGTTTACATCCGAAGAAAATTGTGGTTGTGTCTTCTGCGCCGCAGATTAGGTACCCGGATTGTTATGGTATAGATATGTCTAAAATGGGTGAGTTTGTTGCATTCGAAGCAGCGGTTTCTTTACTTAAGAAATCGGGTAGGTCTCACATCATTGATGAGGTATACCAGAAATGCAAAGAAGCAATGAAAAAAGAAAAGGAAGAAATGATCAATCATGTTAAAGAAATATATGCGCCCTTTACAGATGATGAAATCGCTAGAGAAATAGCTTTAATTATGAAGCCTGCGGATTTAAAGGCAGAGCTGCGTGTGATGTTCCAGACCATTGAAAACTTGCATAAGGCATGTCCAGGGCATAAAGGGGATTGGTATTTCTCAGGTGATTACCCCACTCCTGGAGGAAATAAAGTGGTAAATAAAGCGTATATGAATTGGGTAGAAGGTAAAAATGTAAGAGCCTACCACAGTGTAGGTGTGTAAAATAGAATTAAAAACAATAGGCTATAGCTTCCCAAACTATAGCCTATTGTTTTTTATAGGGTTATCGCTTGAAGCTCAGCGTAAGCGATGTGAAAATCTCTTTCCGCTTGTAAGGTTTGATCTATATTGTTGTAGTATAAACCCAGCTCCATTACGTATTCTAATATGGAAATTTCTCCAGCTTTCAATGCTTTACTAAGTAGTTCCGTACTGTTGCTCTCCTGTAGAGCTTTACGGTAATGCTCCGCCGTATTTTGTAGACCTAGAGCCTTGCGGTGTAGGTTTTGCAAGGTGGAGAAAAACTGCAAACGTTGGTCTATCTGCTGTTCCTGGATAGCCAGTAAGTTGGCTTTGGATTCTTTTACTTTGTTTTTGTTTTCCCAAAGCGGAATCTGAAGGCCTAAGGTTACACCTGAGAAAGTTTCCCCAACGACCCGCTCGGTTAAATAACCCGCTGATAGCGAAGGAACGCGCTGGGATTTCCTTAAGGCGATTTCCTGCTTGTAGACTTCCTCTTGCTGCTTTAAATATTGCATGACTGGGTTGTCCTCTTCAATTTGTCCAAACCAAGAATCAAAGTTTTCTACTAGCAGCGCTTTCGGAAACTCTACATTTTCTAAGTGGAGCTCCTCACCACCATTTAAGCGGCTAAGCTCACCTTTGATGTTTTGAATTTCTGTTTCCAGCTTGCTGGTTTTTCCAACTATATCGGATAATGCCAGTCTGGCTTTATTATAATCTAATATGCCAATATCTCCTTCCTCTAATCGGCGCTTGTAGATATCTACAATAGACTGCGCATGTTCTTGCTGCACAGAGAGCGCTTGAGAAAGTTCGTAATTATAGGCCAAGTCAATGTAAAGCTCCTGAGCTTCTAATAAAATATTGATGCGCTCTCTTTTATATTCCAATTCAGGTAGGATGTTCTTTTGCTCAGCTAGCTTTCGTTTATTACCTGAAATTGTAGCGTAGTCAAATGTCTGCTGAATGGCAAAGTCCTTTCGCATGCCGATACTTTCAGGGCTCCCCCAAAGATAATTGAACTCCACTTCCGGGCCAGAGAGAAAGATGTCTGTTTTATTGGAAATCTTTTCAGCATCTGCCTGCTTGCGCAGGGCTTTTAAACTGGTATTATTCTCTTCAATGCTTTTTAGAGCTCTTTCCATGGTCCCTGGTTGGGCCATGGAAGTGCTAAATAATGCAATGAATGCTAGTGTATTAATTAACTTTTTCATAATGCATCTGTGTTTGTTGCTGCCGATTCTTCTTTGCTTCTATAAATATAGGTGTATACAATAGGGACAATAAAACCATTTAATAAAGTAGAGGTGAATAGTCCCCCTAGCAGTACTTGGGCCATCGGGCTTTGTATTTCATTTCCTGGGAGGTCTCCAGATATTGCTAGCGGTATTAAGGCTAAGGCAGAAGAAATAGAGGTCATAAGTATAGGGATAAGCCTGTCTTTAGAGCCCTCCAAGATTGTCTCTTCTAAAGAATACCCTTGATTACTCAGGTCATTATATCTGTTTAAAAGGAGCATCCCATTTCTCGTGGCTATTCCAAATAAGGAAATAAAACCAATGATCGCTGGTATACTTATGGATTCTCCTGTGAGGAACAGTATAAATACACCACCAATTAAGGCGAGTGGCAGGTTGATTAAAATCGTAGCTGATTGTTTGACACTTTTAAACTCATTAAATAGGAGTAAGAAAATAACTAAAATGGAGAATATAGAAGCAACCATTAAGGTTTGTGAGGCAGCTTGCTCGCTCTCAAACTGTCCGCCATATTCTATGTGATACCCTTCCGGTAGTTCTAACTCGCTACCGATTTTATCTTGAATGTCATTTACAACGCCTCGTAAGTCTCTACCTGCTACGTTTGCCGATACAACCAGGAGTCTATTGACATTTTCCCTATTTATCGTATTGGGACCCGTAGTAGAGGAAATTTCCGCTATTTGCTCCAAAGGAACTTTTATCCCCTTAGCGTCCACCATCAGCTCTTTGATGCGTTCCATCGTAGATTTGCTATCTTCTTGGACTTTAAGCGTTAAATCAAATACCTGGTTTCCTTCATAAACTAGCGATGCGACCTCGCCTGCTAACAGTACCCTTACTATTTCACTGAACTCAGGCATAGTGATGCCGTATTGTGCAAGGGTTGTCCTTCGAGGTTTTATTTGCAACTGAGGGCGCTCGATCTGCTGCTCGACGTTCAAGTCTACCACACCTTCCACATCTTGGATTAAGCCTTTGATATCATTTCCTAAACCGAACATTTTATTTAAGTCGGTACCAAAAAGCTTAATTGCAATGTTTGCCTGGTGCCCAGAAAGCATGGCGTCAATACGGTGCGATATAGGCTGCCCGATTTCAATACTTACTCCCTGGAGATCTTTTAAGCGTTCCCGTAACTCTTCAAAGAACTCTTCTTGGCTGCGATCTTGCAAACGGAAGGGAGCCTCGATTTCCGAATCGTTAACCCCTAAAACGTGCTCATCGAGCTCCGCTCTACCGGTTTTCCTTCCAGTGGTAATAACTTCAGGGAAGCTTAAAAGGATTTCTTCCGCACGCTGTCCAATGCGATCCGATTCGTCGAGCGACACCCCAGGGAGCGTGCTTACATTCACCGTTAGAGAGCCTTCATTAAATGGAGGAAGAAAGCTTCGACCCAGGCCGAAAAACACCCACACCGTAACTATTAGCACAAGGCCCGTAGAAATTAATATTCCTAATTTATACTTTAAGCACCATGAAAGAGCTTTTTCGTAATTCCTTTTCAGCCATAACAGTAACCTAGGCTCTTTATTGGCCTTCTCCTCATTTTTTGGATTAGCGAGCAGGTAGCTACAAAGTACTGGCGTTAAGGTTAATGCTACAAAAGTAGATGCGAACAAGGCTACGATGAATGTGATACCTAGAGGGGTGAGCATACGGCCCTCCATTCCAGAAAGGAAAAATAAAGGGATGAAGCTGGCTACAATGATAAAGGTAGAGTTCAAAATAGGCATACGCACCTCACGTGAGGCTTCATACACCACTCTGAGCGTTCCCTCTTGTTCTTCTTTCGGCTTTAATCGATTTTCTCGAAGACGTTTAAAAACGTTCTCCACATCAATAATAGCATCATCTACGAGCGGCCCAATGGCAATAGCCATTCCTCCAAGGCTCATCGTATTAATGGTAAGCCCGAATGCTTTTAATGTTAATATGGAAGTGACTAGCGATAGAGGAATAGACACGAGCGAAATCAGTGTGGTCTTGTAGTTCATTAAGAATATAAACAAGACTATCGCTAAAAAGAGCCCCCCTTCGTAAAGCGCTTTTTGCACATTGGAAATGGAGTTTTCAATGAACCTAGCTTGACGGAAAATATCTGTAGATACTTTGATGTCCGCAGGCATAGTATGCTGCAGTTCTGATAAAGATTTCTCCAGTTGATCAGTAAGATCAATTGTACTGGTATTAGGCTGCTTGGTGACGGTTAACAAAACTGCAGGTTTGCCCCTTTCAGAGGCTACCCCTAATTTAGGAGCTTTATCACCAATTACTATATTTGCGACTTGATGCAAGAGCACCGTACGGTCGTCACTCGTAGGGATTACCGTATTACCAATCTCATCGAGATCGCTCGTGGATAATACGCCGCGAATGATATACTCGTTGGTGTATTCGTAAAGAACACCTCCTGAAGCATTTTGGTTCATTTCCTTAGTGGCCGTGATAACCTGATCTAAAGTAATGTTGTAATGTTTCATTTTCTCGGGTACCAATTGTACCTGATACTCTTTAATTTCTCCACCTAGAACGGTGACTTGTGCCACGCCGCCGGTGGATAATAGCCTAGGGCGGATGTTCCAATCGGCAATAGTCCTCAAGTCTCTTAAAGAAGTAGAATCTGCCGTAAGGCCGATAATTAATACTTCCCCCATGATGGAAGATTGCGGGCCGAGAGTTGGCTTACCAACGTTGTTCGGGAGCGCATCGCCTACCATGGCGAGCTTTTCAGAAACTATCTGCCGGGCTTTGTAAATATCTGTTCCCCAGTCAAACTCTACCCATACTACAGAAAACCCCGTAGTCGAAGAAGAGCGTACCCTCCGTACATCTGTAGCGCCATTCACCGATGTTTCCACAGGGAAGGTGATCAGCCGTTCGACCTCTTCGGCAGCCATTCCGCTAGCCTCGGTCATCACCACTACAGTAGGGGCGTTTAAGTCAGGGAATACATCCACCTCCATGCGCGTTGCTGAAAACCACCCTCCAAGCATCAAAAGAACGGCTAGGAGAACGACAACTAAGCGGTTGGCAAGTGAAAATTTTATTATTTTATCTAACATGACAATGTCTTTAACAAATTAATGGGTGTGTCCTTCTGGAACCATGCCATCTAATGCTGCAATTTTTACTTGATAAACTCCTTTTGTTACTATTTGGTCACCAGCAGTTAGCCCGTTTTTAATTAAAACGCGCTCACCATCATTATGTCCAATGGTGACCTCATGACGTTTGTATACCTCTTCTCCTTCCTGCAGATAGACATAATAAAGCCCCTGCTGCTCGGTGAGTGAACTTACGGGAACAGTTATCACATCTTCTAGAGGGTTAGTTAATAGGTAGACTTCCGCAAAAGAGCCGGGAATGACTGCCCCTACGTTATTAAACTGAAAAGTAATGGGTATATAAGGGTTACCACCGGAGGTAGACCTGCCGAAAGAAAGAACCTTTCCATCAAGACTTGATAACTGAAAGACTTCGTCGCTGTAGGAGGTCTTGAAGTTAGCCGTCTGTATAGTATTTAAAGAATGGAAGTATTTCTCAGGAACTTCCGCCTGCAATTGAAGCGATTTGTTCTGAGCAATAAGCGCAATGGGTTGCCCCATATTTACATACTCTCCATGGGATACCAGCTGTTGCTTTAAAAAACCTGTTAGTGGGCTTGTTACGCCTACACCTCCACCATTAGATGTTTGTCCCACTTGCGTATCGTAAATGTTTTTGGCGTTTTGATAGCGAAGTTGGATACTCTCGTATTCTTTTTGGGAGATAATTTGATCTTTTATCAAGTTCTCTGCTCTATCGAGTTCTGCCTTGGCCGCTAAATATTCGTTTTTAGCCCGTTTTGTAGGGTCTCCTTCCTGGAAATTACTGGGCTGTATACGAGCGATAGATTGTCCTTTGTTGATCGCTGATCCGACAGATAAAGAAGGGTTTAATAATTGTATTAACCCGCTTGTTGATGCTACTACCATCTGCTCATCACCTGGAGAGCTTTGGATATTTCCAGCTACTTTGATGACACTTGTAAAAGCTCCGGGCTGGATCTCTTCGGTTTCAAGGCCGATTTGTTTGGCTTGATCCAGGCTGATGATAATCTCGTCGTCGTGTTCATGATTATCATGGTCGTGATCTTCGTGCGCGTGGTCGTGATCGTCATGTGAATGACCGGCATTGTTTCTATTACATGCCGTAAATACTAGCAATAGTGCTAGCATGAAAAATAATTTAGTTTTCATTGAAAATAGGTGTTAATTGAATGATTGAATCCAATAACAAGAGGATGTATAATGTAAAACAACTATAGCGATAGGCTATAGTAATGATTCTATTGAATTAGCAATGTGCAGGAGGTGCACGTAAAGCTTTGTTACTTAAAGTTAGTTCCAGGAGCAGTATAGGGTGCTCTATAGGTATATTAGGCGTTTTGTTTGCATGGAAAGCGATACACTGTAAGTGATAGAAGTCACCTAGATGAATCAGCAGTGAATCTAGAGTTGGAAAGTTTTGGTCAATCACTTGCGGGATGATTTTTTCCGATTGACTGCCGCTTACAAAGTCTTTTTCAATAACACACAATCCGTTGTCACTTTTATCTGCATCGTGTTTATGTGGACACGGAGCGCCCTGATGGCAATCTAGTAGCGTCGATAAGAAGTTCACCCCATCGTGATGATGATGAGGAACCAAGACAGCCGCAAGTAGGCTCATGGCAACTATAATTCTTACGCTATAGGCTATTAATTGCTTCATACAGGGTCACAATATAAGAAAAATATCAGCAAGTTGTTTTTTGTTTAGGCGTTTTTGACCTCTTTAGTGCCTTAGTAACGTGATTGTTATGCAAGCTTCCCTGCTTTTGTCCAGGAGTTGGAGTTTACTAACATATCGTAATGGCGAATGGTGTGAAAAAGCTATATCATTGGCAGGAAAACTGTAAACAACTAGGGGTGGGGATGTTGTAGATTTGTATATACTAAAAAACACACGTTATGAAAAATGTTTTATCTATGATTACATCCACCATTTGTATGGTTGCGGTTGTTATTTTTGCCTCTTGTCAGAAAGAGGAGAATCATTCCAAGGATAAGGACCATGGAAACCTGCTAGAAATTACCAGCTTTGAAACCTCCAGCTTCACGATCTCATTATTTAACGAGCTTGGTAAGCTACAAACCGGCTATAATCCATTATCTATCCAAATTCGTAATGAAAATAACGAGGTTATTATTCCCGATGATTTCAGCCTGCACCCTTTCATGCATATGGGCCACCACGGTCATGGTGCTCCATTTTCTACTTTCTCAGCTAAAGATGGCTCTACGGATTACCATACTGGCTTTGTAGTTTTCCAAATGCCAAGTCACGGCGATGATGGGTATTGGGAATTGGAAATGGGTTTTTCTTATCAAGGGGTCGATTATGAGCTTACAGGTCGGGTAGAAGTAATGGAAACCGACGATCGACTTGTAGAGAGCTTTCAAGATGATAGCGAAAGGAATTATGTGCTAGCCCTACAAGAGCCCTCTAGAGCAAAAGTTGGGTTGCAGGATGTTTCAGCACTATTGTTTCGTCAAGATGAAAGTGGATCTTTTATTCCAGTAGATCATTACTTAATCGATCACGATCCAAGGATGCCAACGATGGATAACCACGGGTCTCCCAATAATCAGGTTATGGCCTTTGATCAGCATGGCCTCTATAAAGGGCGGTTGAGCTTAACTATGACGGGGTTTTGGAGATTAAACCTCCAGGTTTTTGATGAGAACAATAAGCTAATAAAAGGGAATCCCGTGGATGAGGACAACCCGAAGAGTAATATATATTTTGAAATAAGTTTTTAGCATTTTATATGTATAAAATTTTTGTTTGCTCGTCGTTATTTTTGGCCTTAGCATCCTCCTTGTATGGAAGTTCCTTCGGTTCTGCAGCATTTTCTCCTGCCGATACGCTGGAGCATAAAGAGCTCAAGGAGGTCATCGTTATAGCACCAGGAGTGAGTGAGCAGCACATCAATAAACCGCTTGCATCATTGGAACAATATTTAGAAGGTGCAAGCGCTGTGGATATGGTTAGAAGGGGTGCATACGCTTGGGAAGCTCAATTATTTGGGCTTAGCCCCGAGAGAAACACCATAAGTATAGATGGGATGCGTGTATTTCCAGCATGTACCGATCGCATGGATCCTATTACCTCCTATTTGGAAATAGGGAATCTTTCTCAGGTCACCTTAAGTGGTCCTTCGGATGGAGGGAAATACGCAGGGAGTATTTCTGGGAGTCTTGAACTACATAGAAAGGGACCTTCTTTGGGGGCTAATAGGCTATCGGGGAATATTCAAAGTGGATTTGAAACGAATAATAACCATAAGATAATCGGAGGTTCTTTAGAGTGGCAGTCCCCAAGATTCGCCTCGCGCCTGAGTGGAACCTACAGGAAAGCAGAAAACTACCTCGCTGGCGGAGGTAGGCAAATCGATTTCTCACAGTTTTCAAAAGCGAACTTTTCAGCAAATTTACTGTACCACATATCCGATCGCCATGAGCTTGAGGGGGACTTTATTTACGACGATGCTCGGGATATAGGCTACCCATCGCTAGCCATGGATGTGTCATCGGCCCAAGGTGTAATTGGCTCTGTTTCCTATACCTATAGGCCAAAGTCGGGAAGTATTAAAAGCTGGGAGAGTAAGCTATATGCCAATACGATTACCCATATTATGGACGATAGCAAAAGGCCCGATGTTCCTATTCGCATGGACATGCCGGGATGGAGCGATACCTATGGCTTTTACAGCCAGGTGAAGTTAGATTCACGTTCTAGGTCCACGCTGATTCACCTTAGCGGTTATCACAACAGAGCACGTGCAGAAATGACTATGTTTTCGCCCAATAGCCAGGAGAAAGATATGTTTATGCTTACTTGGCCAGGAGTTTATACAGGCAGTATAGACCTTTATTTCGAGCAGGCCTGGAGGCTGGATCCTCAGCGTACCTTAAAAGCAAGCTTAGGTGGAGCCTTACAGAACAACAGGATTTACGATGATTTTGGCCTAGAGAGCCTCCGGGTGTTTTATCCCGATTTGGGAAGAGATAGGCTTCAAGGACTCCCCAGGTTGGCTATAGACTATATGAAATCCACTTCTAGGTTAAGTTATACGCTGGGTGTTAGTTATAACACGAGAGCTGCTAGCATTTCAGAGGGCTATGGATTTTATTTATTCAATACGCAAGACTTGCACGATTACATCGGAAACCCCATACTTCCTTTGGAAAAATCTATTTCCAGTTCCCTGAATTTAAACTATGCTATGCACCCAAAAATAGAGCTGACCGGCTCATTGGAGCTGTTCCATATCAAAGATTATATCCTTGGTATTACTAAGGAGGATATGAGTGCGATGAGCATGAGTGCAGAAGGAGTGAAGCGCTACGAGTCGCTAGCTTACGCCAATCTAGGGCACGCCAATATACAGGTTAATTGGAAGGTCGTAAATGGTTTGGAGTGGCAGAATAGATTTACTTACATACGCGGGAAAGCCGAAAATTTCGGCAACCTACCATTTATTGCACCAGCAAGCATGCTATCCACCTTGAAGTGGATGGATCCCAAGTGGGTGGGAGCGGAGGTGACCTGGAGAGCTCAAAGTGCACATAGGGACTATAGTAGTAGCTATGGCGAGGAATACTTAAAAGGGTACCATACCTTCGATGCTAGCCTCTCTAGAAATATCAAAGTTCAGCAGAAGCATGTGCTTGTAAAGGTTGGCGTAGAAAACCTAATGGACAAGTATTATACGACTTTTGCCGATTGGAATCGTATTGCCCGCATGGGGCGGAATTTCTACGCCAACTTAATTTGGCACTTTTAATTACTCTTGAGTTGGATCCGCAAGGGTTCCCATAAATAATATAAGGTTGCTACTATTTTCTTTTATCATAAATATAAAGGGCCTATTAAGTTCCACCTTCTCAATCACTGGCATGGAGGTCAAAGCAATACCGACAGAAGTTGCAGCTGCAGCTTCTGTCCCTTCTTCGTTGACTTCTACAAAAGCTTTTTGTAATACTTCATCAATGTATGTACGGCTGTCATCGCTGAGTTTGCTAAAGTCCGCACTTGGTGAGAAAGCCTCTTGCATACCTAAGCTTTTAAGCAGTTCGTTTAATTCTTTTTGATAGCTGAATTTAAATTTAGGGACAGAGACAGCTAGCTTTCTTTTATTGAGTGCACTAAAGGTTTCTTTAAGGAAAGAGCCATCCATCTCTTGGAGTAGATCTTGCGGGCTTGAGCCTTCATTTGGAAGCATGAAAACCATGCTAAAGTTCCCTTTTCCATAAGGCATTTCTAAGATTTGTGCCTTTTGATCCTGGTAATATTGGAAGTCATGGGTGATATTCATGAAGTCTGCCTGGACGGTCTGCTTATCATGCAGATGAAAATCGGCCGCACGCGTATCCTGCTCTTTGAACGGCTCGCTCCACATACCTTTAAAGTAAAGGGCGTTGATTAAATACATGGAAGTTTGCGCAGGTATATCGTCAATCATTTCTGTGATCTTGCCATGTGTTGATCTCTCTACCCAGGAGTTGATCTCATTTTTTGCCGATGGGCTATTGAAATCTAACGCCGTAGCATCGGCTAGGTAATATTGCTTACTGGTATCTTTAAAACTCTTTTTCACCTTGAAGTTTTTATCGTACCAAAGGGAGTTGGCTAGTTCGATTTGGGTATTATCATTTAGCTTTCCTAGGCTGCTGATTAGCGTTTGGTAATAGCTATTGACCTGATCTTGGTCCATATTCCCATAACCTAGCGCTTTTTGCATCTCCTGAAGCGTGCTTCCTTCGGCACCAGAAGCAGTCATAGACAAAACCATAGATGCACTCAGTGGGGAGAGGAAAATATTCTCCGAGCTTTTTGCATCTTGCTGAGATATCCGGAAGAAGTCTAGCGTGAATTGATTCTCAAGTGCTACTTTCTCCAGCTGCTTATCACTCAATCGCAAGGAATCTATACCATCTTTAGAAAGAGTATTGTGTTGCGTTTTACAAGAAGCCATCGATAATAGAACGATTAGTTGGGTTATAAAAAGAGTTCTCATATTTAGTGATTTTAAATCCATAGTGTGCTATCTCCTTATATAACGCAAAAAATCGGCCAGTAGCTACAGTTATTTATTGTGGGCTGTGCCTTTAGGGATGATTTTCAACATGTCTATGAGTGATGAAGCGTCTTCTGGTTTCATCTTTCCTGCTAAAATTAATCGTAACTCGCGCCGCTGTTGAGCTTGGTTGTAAAACATGATCTCCTGCTCGCTCTCTGGCTCAAGTGCTGGAACTGGTTGCGGTGAGCCATCTTGATCCACAGCTACAAAAGTATAGTAGGCCTCGTTGGATTTCACTTTAGTCCCTTTGGGAAGGTTTTGAGCGAAAACTTGCATGTGTACTTCCATGGATGTTCTAAATGCGCGAGTTACATGCGCTTCGATAGTTAATACTTCACCAAGCTTAATGGATTGCTTGAAAGAGACGTTGTCTACCGATGCGGTTACTACGATGCTGCCGCTATGTTTTTGTGCAGCCATGGCGGCACAAATATCCATCCAGTAGAGTAGCTTCCCACCCATTAAATTGCCGAATGTGTTTGTATCATTGGGTAGCACCAATTCATTCATGACGGTGCGCGACTCACTTGCGTATCTTGATTGGGGT
>DXEZ01000131.1 GCA_019114715.1 Candidatus Sphingobacterium stercoripullorum
GTAAACCATGAGCATAGCGCAAGTTTATCCACTGGAAATGAAAAGTCTCAGTTTTATATGTCCGCCAGTTATTACCGTGATAACGGGCAAACCGTGAACCAAAATACCGACCGTTTTAGTGGAAACTTTAAAGGGAACTTCAATATCTCTGATAATTTTTCTATTACGGGTACATTGTACGGCTCTGTTCGAAATCAACGTTTATTTGGTGCTTTTGATGAATCTGAATCAGGCGGGTTACCACAACGAGATTACGATATCAACCCATATACTTATGCGCGTACAACGAGCCGTGCGATGCGGCCTTATGATGATGAAGGTAACCTAGAGTATTACCGCTATAATTATGCTCCATTTAATATTATTCACGAAATGAATAATAATTTTGTCGATGTAGCACTTAAGGAAATTAGATTCCAAATCGATGGACTCTGGAAGATAACTGAGAACTTAAACCTTTCAACAATATTATCTGCTAGAACCACAGCCGCACAATCCGAGCATATTGCTACAGAACTATCCAATGTGGCTTTAAGCTATAGAGCCATGGAAAGCGTAGCAATTAGAGATGCGAATGGTAAATTGTATAACGACCCTAATGACGATAACCAGTTTAAAATATCTGTTCTCCCACGTGGTGGGATTGTAATGTTGGATAACAACCAAGGGGAGTTTTATACCCTTAGAAACTCCATCAATTACAAGCCTGTTTTTGACGATCACTCTTTTGACTTGATGGGAGGCTCGGAGATCAGGCAGCGTAAGTACAATAGACATGGCTTCACAGGCTATGGCCTCGAATATTATAGGGGGCTGACGGCTAGCCCCGATTATAGGGCCATCCAAAGGGACCAATTTGCGGCCAATTCCTCGCCTTACTATGGAATGGGCCTCAACATACACAGGGAGGCATCATTTTTTGCCAACCTAGCTTACAGCTATAAAAATAGGTATAACCTGACACTCTCCTCCAGGGCTGATGGATCTAACCGTTTAGGAACATCCGAGCGGTTTAGGTTTTTACCCATCTGGGTGGTTGGAGCT
The DNA here is from genome assembly GCA_019114715.1 of Candidatus Sphingobacterium stercoripullorum. GTDB lineage: Bacteria > Bacteroidota > Bacteroidia > Sphingobacteriales > Sphingobacteriaceae > Sphingobacterium > Sphingobacterium stercoripullorum. The sequence goes on from DXEZ01000131.1 coordinate 1,045, forward strand.
AGCTGGAACATTGACGATGAGCAGTTTTTACAACATACCGATTGGTTAGACTATCTCAAGCTTAGAGGGTCTTATGGAACACGAGGGAATATTAGTGGCCTTGGTAGCCCAGAGCTGCTCGCTTACTTTGGTACAACCACCAGGTTTAACTCTGATAATATTGAAGAAATAATTAATATCACGGCTCCCGATAATCCATTTATGCAGTGGGAGAAGGAGAAAATGGCGAACGTAGCCTTAGAGCTGGGGATATTAAACCGAGTATCATTATCCCTTGAGTGGTACCATAGGAATAACTTTGACTTAATAGGTAACGTCCAGGTTTCACGCGTAAGTGGATTTAATACGCGGACTATGAATTGGGCTGATATGAAAAATGAAGGGTTTGAAGTAACGCTCAACACGCAAAATATAAAGACGGACAACTTCACTTGGAGCACCCTATTGACTTTCGGATACAACTCCAATAAAGTAACCCGTTTACAAACAAACTCTGCTGTGGTTAGGCAGACTGTCGATAGAGGGGCGCCATTAGAAGGGAGGCCAGTAACGGGCTTGTACTCCTTTAAATTTGCTACTCTTGATGGCGATGGCTTACCGTTGTTTTATACGGCCAATGGGAACCTATCGAATAGCTTCTCAAGGTATTCCACGAATCTCGATATGCTCAATTATGAAGGTAGCAGGGAGCCTTTAGGCTCTGGCGGAATTACCAATCAGTTTCGCTATAAAGGCCTCGAGGCATCCTTCTTATTTACTTACGCATACGGTAATAAGGTACGCCTGAATCCATTTTTCTCAAAATATTATTCAGATGTAATGGCATTGGATGCAGAGCTTGCCAATCGATGGACCACACCAGGGGACGAGGAGTATACTAATATCCCTAGGATAGTAGAGGCGGAAACTAGAACGAAGCTTGTGTCTGCAAATGCGGAACCATTTATGGCCTATAATAGGAGTGATATTCGCGTAGCGAGCGGTTCCTACATCCGACTAAAAAATATTATGGTCGCTTATGAAATACCAAAAGAGTATACCCAGAAGGCAAGAATAAATAGCCTTAAAGTTACCGCTCAGGCGCAAAATATTGCCCTGTGGGCTGATCCCAAATTGAGAGGCCAAGACCCAGAGGCTATTGTATCTGGCGTTTCTATTCCTGCAGCGACCAGCTATACTCTAGGTTTGATGATGAACTTTTAATGGAAATAGTACGATGAGAATATTTAAAAACACCTTTGCTCTACTTGTTATAACGGCTTTTATAGGCTGCACGAAGTACTTAGAAGTAAATCCAGACAATAGGGTTCGCCTAACAACGGTTGATGATTTCAAGGCAGTAGTAACAGGCGCTTACCCGCAAGCCTATCACCATTTTACAGAGCTTTATACGGATAATGTTCGTTACTACGATTACCCGAGTTATAACAACGCAAATATTACCTCTTGGCTATTCCCTATTTATTTATGGTCAGATAATTACATTGTCAACAATGCCATTACGCCGGAGGCAGCATGGAGGAAGTATTATAAGAATATTTACGAAGCCAATGTTGTGCTTGAGGGGATTGATGGTGCAACGGGAGATGAGAGATTGAAGCAATCGATTAAAGGAGAGGCGTTAATGATCCGCGCCTATTGCCACTTCATGCTGGTAAATATCTTCGCTAAGCATTACGATCCAATTACTTCAGAAAGTGACCTAGGTATTCCCTACGTGGTTGAGCCAGAAAAAGAACCTGGTCAGCACTATAAAAGAGATGCCGTGAAGTATGTGTACGATCAAATTGAAAAGGACGCCCAAGAAGCACTGGAGTTGATTCGTGAGGAGTATATGGAAGTTCCCAAGTATCACTGGTCTAGAGCATCGATTCATGCTTTTTTCTCGAGGTTTTATCTTTTCAAAGAGGATTGGGAGAGATCTCTATATCACAGTCAGGAAGTCTTGAAACTTAATAATAGCGTCCGAAACCTGTTTGATGATTTCGATATGTATTTTCAAACCGGTGACTATAATGGGTTTGCCAATAGGTACTTTGAAACGCATCAAAGTAACGTCCTACTGGTGAACTACACGCTGACATGGAACACCTTTGAAAGGGGAAGCCTCTATGCTAATGAATTTCGGAATACATTCCATGCAAACGATGTCCGCGGGCGTATTTATACCACTTGGAGTTCTCAAACGCCGAACTATATGGCTAGGAAGTTCAGAAGAAACCTGCCAGCGGACGGGCAGTCTTATGCTGATGTGGGCTTATTTGTTGTAGAAGAGGTAATGTATAATGCCGCAGAGGCAAGTGTTAGAAAGAACGATCCAGATTTTGGCTACGCAATTGATATGCTCAATACCATTTTAAAGGAAAGGTGGAGGCCCTATGTGCCTTTAAACGTATCGGATTACTCAACGAAGGAGGAACTGCTAGAAAAGGTAATTGATGAGAAGAACAAAGAGCTGTGTTATGAAGGTTACAGGTGGTTTGATATTAAGAGACATGAAATTGAAGTTGAACATTGGGATGGTAATAAATACGACCTGTTGAAAGTGGACGACCCGAGGCGTATTGTACAGATTCCATTTTCAGAATTAGAAGCTAACCCAGATATGGTTCCAAATCCTCGATAGACATTAAAAACTGTAGTTATGAAAAATTGTAGATATATACTTTTACTATTCACTTTAATATTGGGGGGCTCTTCATGCCAAAAAGAAGAGTTAATTCCGTATGAGCCCCACGAAGAGGTGCTGCCAGATAATCCTACCGATCAAGCGATCTATGATTTGCAGCAAGAATATCAGACGAAAATCATTTATCGGTACGACCGTAGGTACATTTCAACCAGTGCATTTGCAGTGCCACCAAAACATGAGCTGGTTTTACCTTACATTGAAAATGTTGTTCGGAAGCTGTTTATCGCACCATACGATAGACAAAAGACAGACTTTATGCGTGAACATATGCCTATTGAAATGATTATGTTCGGTACCAGCATAGACTATGTAGAAGGTGGAGAAACTAATTTTAGTGCTTCTGGACTTGCTTATGGATTAAGTAGAGTTATTATTACAGGCGTTAATGCTTACAACCTACAGAACCCTTCCTGGCTTAGGGGACAGTACGCAACCCTTCATCATGAGTTTGCACACGTACTTGATAAAATATATGGTAGACCAAAGGGATTTGATAATGTTTCAAAAGGCTTGTATGCTGGTGGGACATCACACTCGGCTTTTTCACAAGCTGAAGCGCGATCTAGAGGTTTTTGGCGAACTTATGGTATGACCAATGAAAGTGAAGATTTTGCCTCCTGGGTGGATGGTATAGTGACCACACCAAAAGAGGATGTCCTAGAGATTGCTGCCCAGAATAACTACTTATCGCAAAAGTACCAACTTGTCTATAACTTTTATTTAGAGAAGGGTATCGATTTACACGAAATTCAAGAATACCTACAATCCATCTTAGATAACTTAGAATGATTATGAAGGTCAACAAAATATTACTAATAATGCTTTTGATGTTTGCTATTTTTATAGCAGCATGCAAAAAAGAAACTACCAAGCTTCCCGATCGAGAAGTGCCACCTGAGGTGAGTGAGCTAATTAAGGAGTATACTGATCTTTTAACTGCTGAGTCCAGAGGATGGGTCTTTCAATATGATTTGCAGGAACTAGAGCAGCCAGTGTTTATGCACCTTGTTTTTAATGATAAAAGTAAGCTTGATCTTTTATCCGGTTTTAGGGGGCACCACACCGAACAAAAAGGAGTTTCTTATAGCTATGAAGGGAACTACACACCCATACTTGTTTTTGAAGGCAATAATGTGTTTAAAGCATTACATGATGCATATAATGGAAGCTATAAATTTAAAATAAGCCTGAATGAAAAAGATAATACCTTTCAGCTGGTCCGGTCCGATGGGTTTGATGATCATGTGTTGGAATTGCGCCCAGCAACTGATGAGCTTTTAGCGGAAGTTGATAGCCAAGTTGATTCTATACTAGCTCAAATTGCGTATGAAAAAGAGCAAGAAAAGTTACTAGCTGAAACCAAAGAAAAGATCCGGAAATTTCTAGAAATAGACTCGGATTTTTACTTTTACAACTTTACAATTGGAGACTTTTCCGCTACCTTGAATTCTATAGATACTGCTAGTCAGGTGATCTCACTAACTTATAAAGATACACCTAGTTCATCGCCTAGCACTTTTGAGTTTGATTATAAAGTTATACCATATGGTATAGAACTTTCCCAAGGCCTTGCTGTTGGTGCGGATTCTATTTATACTTTAAGTTTAGGAGAGTTTGTTTACGAAGATTCCCTAAATCCATCAAAGCCAACCTCCTTATCGATAAGTTCTAATGGTGCCGAGGGGAAGATGGGCTATCCGCATGTCGCATCCTATCCGTATACTTTAACTACAGAGAGATCCATCTCGATCTCTGAGTGGATATTAGATCCAGCGCAACAAAATGCAGGGCTATTTTTATACTCAACTGATGCCGATGAACTGTATAGCGACCTTGTTAATCAGCAAAGGGAAGAGTTTAAAGAATTCTTTAATGCGGAGGTAGACAATGCACTTGCCACCAATAGGCTGGTGAATCAAATATATTTTCCAGTTAATCAGAATTCGAGCCGAAATATTCAGATCTCTACACGTAATGGTGACGAGTCAGGAAATAGGTTCTTCTTATATAACTTGGATATAAGCGACAACCAGTTAGAACCTAACGTTATAAATATAGATTTGACGACACCATCGGCTTCTGTTGAACCGTATGAGAATGAGTTTAAAGATTACCTTTTAAATCAGCTACCCGCCGAAGGGGTGAACGTAGTACCAGTGATCGTAGGGACAACCTTAAGGATAAGATTGGTTAGCCGGAAGGATAGCAGGTACTGGGTAGAGTATATCCTTAACCGAGTAGGTGATAGATCCAATAGGTTCGATTAATATAAATTGGAGTTATGAAAATATTTAGCATACAACTTTCTTTGATAACCGTTCTTCTCTTACTGCTTTCTTGTGAGAGATTGGACGACGATTACAATAAGATTCCTGATGATATCGCCCGTTTAGCGGAGCTCCAGCAGGAGTACCAAGATGCCTTAGTAGCAAATACTGACGGATGGTTTATGGAGTATCAGCCTGGTGAAAATAACCCTGCAGTGCCTATTTTTATGAAGTTTTTTGAAAACGGCGATGTAACTGTGGTTTCTGACAGGGTTGGTTTTGATGAGGAGCAGACATCTACATATAGGGTGGGAGGTGTGATAGGCCCAGAACTGATCTTCGATACCTACTCAGTGTACAGCTCGATAGCAGAAACTGGTGGTGGATCGTTTGATTTTAGAATGTTCCCACAGGAGGATGGTAGCTTTAAGCTCAAACACGCCACAGGAGATTTGGATACAGAGTTTTTATTGAGGAAGGCCAGTGCTAATGATAAAGATGAAATCATCGCAAGGGCAGAGGTAGGCTACTTACTTAAAGAGTTTAATGAAAATTCAAGCGCCTATTTTAGAAACTTAATACTGGATGAGGTCTCCGCATTTTGGGAACTGGATATTGTTTCTCAGCAGTTAACTTTGACCTGGGAAGATGGTGGAGGCGAGAATCAAACAGAGACATTTGCCTACACCACTCTTGCGGGAAACGGAATAAAGTTAGTAAAACCATGGAAGCCTCAAGGAAGCGTACAGATCGATGAATTTTATTTTGGAGATGTAACAAGCGATGGAATACTAATAAATGATGCTGGTGAAGGAGGTGCTGGGAAAGTAGAAGTCAGCCACGTTCCTGCAGTTCCATATAAAGGAACCGCAGAGAAGTATATCTTCAGTAACTCTTTGAAGATGAACGAAAACCCAGTAAGGCTGCTGGCATACACTTCTAATATTGATGCTGTTAGTAATGAACTTCGTCCTTATTACGAGGCAGTCACTAATGCCTTGCCAAGCTTTTGGAGGATTCAAGTGTATAATTACTCTCCCGTTGATAACCCTAGAAATGCTATAGTTTTAGTAGGGAAGAATGAGAACGATGCGAATACGTTCCATTATTTTTATTACGGCATGACCATTAAAGACGATTCGCATGTCGCCCTAGAGTTTGAAAATGCCAATGAGCTAGGGTCACAAATTGAAAACCACCCAGATGTGATAGAATTCTTCAATAAGATTTATCCACCAGAGGGCATAACTATAATCCCTTTAGCAGCGCAAAGAATACGCGTGGTTAGTAGGGTTAATAGTTTATACTATATGGATTTAATCGTCAGTACTCCTCCTGGCCTCTGGAACGATTAATGGACAGTGTGTAATAGCTACCCTCAAAATAGCTAACTTGGTTAACAGGATGTTTATAAGCAGAAATAGTGTCTTTACAGTGTTAATTATGCGGCTTTAAGTTAGCGAATTGCGGGCATTGAAGTAGATAGGATTGCAAGGTGTAGTTCTGAAGTATTAGTATTCCAGATTCTAAAAGAATGATAATTAGAATAAATATGAGTAATAAGTTTTTCCTATATGGTGCAGTTTGTTTAGCAATTAACTTCCTTTTTGTAAGCGTTTATTCGCAAGAGCATAAGCACCTAATAGATTTACTATCAACGCCCCATGTGAATAACCTCATAAGCGCTCAGGTTGAGGGTAAGTTTGCTTTTACGGTCAAGTCTGAAGGAAAGCAAAATGTATATTTAGTTGAAGGACCTCAGCACGAAATCAGGAAAATCACTGATTTTGATCTTGACGATGGGCAAGAGATAACCAGCGTGAAGTTTTCGGCAGACGGGAAGTATATCGTTTTTGTAAGAGGAGGTGATCACGGTGCCAATTCTAGCCCCGTGCCTGTAAACTCAGGATCCTTTATCCAAAAGCAAGAAATTGCACTTTTTTCCATCCACCTCCAATCGGGAAATATGGTAAAGATTGACGCTGGAGATAGACCTGTATTGCACCCTAAAGAAAATAAACTTGTTTACCTTAAAAATTTTCAACTC
>DXEZ01000132.1 GCA_019114715.1 Candidatus Sphingobacterium stercoripullorum
AGTAATTCTGATAGTGCTAAAAATCAAAAGTATAAATGTCTTCAGCGCTTAAAAAAGCTGATGAGTGGTAGTTGATTTTTTAATAATTAAAAATGGAGATTAATAATAAGACCGATTTTTACGCCTGGGCAGATAAGTTTATAAATAAGCAACTATCAACCCAAGAGGAATTCGAATTTGAGAGTTTTTGCGAAAATAATCCTGAGTATAAAGTATTGTTCCAGGAACATTTGAGCGTTATTCAAGACCTTAAGGCTTGGGAGCGTAGAAAGAAATTTCAGGCTAATCTGAAGGAGGTTTCAAATACCAAAGACAGTAAGGTCCGTTCTTTTAAAGTTTTCAGAGGAAAGCTTCAGGAGTATATAACTGCGAATATTGCTGTTGCGGCAACTATAGCAATCGTTTCTGTGTTTAGTACTTTATGGATTAGCGGTTATTACTCCAACTTAAAAAAGACGAATTCCGATTACAGTGCCTTACGCCGGGAGATGAACTCGGTAAAGAGGAATGTCAATGCTCAGAATGCGGTTATAAAAAATATCCGTAACGTTGAAAAGGAAGCAGACCAACAGTACGGAGCTACGGGATTTGTTATTTCTTCCAAAGGTTATGTAATTACCAATTATCATGTGATTTCTGGAGCCGATTCTATTTATCTGCAAAATAATGAAGGAGAGAGCTTCAAAAGTGAAGTTATATATAAAGACGAGCTCAAGGATTTGGCCGTCTTACACGTATTAGATACCTTGTTTTCTACGCCTAAAGAAATTCCTTATACCTTTAAGACATCAGACACAGATCTGGGAGAGCAATTATACACACTTGGTTTCCCTCGTGATGAAGCCGTTTATGGTCAAGGTTATCTGAGTTCTTCCACGGGATATGGTGGAGATACGGTTTCCTATCAAATATCTATACCTGTAAACCCAGGAAATAGTGGAGGACCTGTTTTAGATAAAAATGGGAATTTAATTGGTATAATTAGTGGTAAACAAACTGGAATTGATGGCGCAGCGTTTGCAATTAAAACAAAGACTTTGCTTGAAATGTTAGAACAGGCCGAGGATCCTAGTCTAATTGAAAGTGTTCACCACAATAATAAAAATTTACTATCACATCTAAGCCGCACAGACCAGGTTAAAGAACTGGCGAAATTTGTCTATTTGGTCAAAGTATTTTAAGATGTTATAAAGTGTTATCGGAGTTCTAATATAGCAAAAATTGGACGGTGATCTGAGGCGTATTCCTCTTCAATAACTTGAAAGCTTGTCACTTTAAAAGGATCATTTTTGCCGATCATAATATAATCTATTTGTCTACTTGGATTTATCTCTGGAAATGTTGCTCCTTCGCCAACGCTCTTTAATTCTTTAGAAAGAAGTTTAATGGGTGCCGAGTCGGGGTGGGCGTTTAAATCTCCTGTAAATATAAAAGGTGCTTTCGTGCTTTTTGCTTGCGCAAGGACAAACTCTGCATTTGAAATCTTATTTTTATCTTTCAAATCGAAATGACTGGTAGAAAAAACAACTTCTTTGCCACTTTCTAGTTTAATTGAGCCAATCGCGATTACTCTTTGCTCGCTTTCTTCCACCATAGGTAATAAGAAGCTCTTTGTCCATATAAAAGGAGATTTTGAAAGGATAGCAACACCATACTCTCCGCCATCAAGATCAATTCCTTTAGCAAAGTAAAAATGTCTATTTGTAAGCTCTGCTAATTCCTTTGCCTGATCTATATTCCCAGATCGTGGCACATTCATATCTACTTCCTGAAGTGAAACTAGATCGGCATCCGAATCGTTAATAACCCTAGCTATAGCTTTTAAATCAATAAAACCAGCTTCTTTTGAAGGAGGGTTTGCATGATGAATATTATAACAGAGTATTGAAATACTTTGCGATAAAGCTATATTAGTAATGCCACTAATGAATAAACAAATTGGAATTAAAAGTAACGTTTTGATTGGCAGTCCTTTCATGATTTTGTTTTGAGTTGGTAGGTGTAGTTGAATGTTACTGGTCGTTGTATGACTTGGGAAAAGAAACACTTAGCTTAAGGCATTGAACCCTAAGCTAAATGAATTTAAAGTTATTTTTTCTTTCCTTTTTCCTTTTCCGCTTCAAGCTCGACGTTGTCTAAGTCAGCGCCGCTTACTTTATCACGTATTTTAGTTTCAAGCTCGTCCATTAAGTCGGGGTTGTCTAGTAGTAGGTTTTTCACCGCTTCTCTTCCTTGGCCGAGTCTCACATCGCCATAGCTAAACCAGGATCCTGATTTTTTTACAATATTAAATTCCACTCCAAGGTCAATTATTTCACCCACTTTAGAGATCCCCTCTCCAAACATAATGTCAAACTCCGCCAAACGGAATGGAGGCGCTACTTTGTTCTTAACCACACGTACTTTAACACGGTTTCCAGAAACTTCATCTGTATCTTTAATCTGTGACATACGGCGGATATCTAAACGTACTGAAGAGTAGAATTTTAATGCATTTCCACCTGTAGTCGTTTCTGGGTTACCAAACATGACTCCAATTTTTTCTCTTAATTGGTTAATGAAAATACAACAGCAGTTTGTCTTTGAAATTGTACCTGTTAATTTACGCAATGCTTGAGACATCAATCTAGCTTGTAAACCCATTTTAGAGTCACCCATTTCTCCTTCTATCTCGCCTTTGGGTACCAATGCTGCTACTGAGTCAATCACAATTACGTCTATTGCGCCTGATCGAATCAAGTTATCGGCAATTTCAAGTGCCTGTTCACCGTTGTCCGGTTGCGAGATTAATAAGTTTTCAACATCTACACCCAGTTTTTGGGCATAATATTTATCGAAAGCGTGTTCCGCATCAATAATAGCCGCTATACCACCTTTTTTCTGCGCCTCTGCGATTATGTGTGTAGCCAAAGTAGTTTTACCAGATGACTCTGGACCGTATATTTCAACAACTCTACCTTTTGGTACTCCGCCAATTCCCAATGCGATGTCTAATCCAATAGAACCGGTGGAGATCGAGTCTAATGGTTCCACTACGTTGTCACCTAATTTCATTACGGCACCTTTACCGTAAGATTTTTCTAGCTTATCTAAAGTAAGCTGTAAAGCCTTAAGTTTATCTGAATTACTCATTTTCTGTGTTTATATGATTCAAAAATACAATAAATATTATGTTTAACCATCATAGATCTTGCCCTAGTTTATAGCAAAATTTCTATTTGATTTTCGAGGCAAAGTTTTTCTTAAAGTATTTGCAAAAATACGAAATCCCACATTCGTCACATTTCGGACTTCTAGCTAGGCAGACATATCTTCCATGTAAAATTAACCAGTGATGTGCAATGTGTATGGTTTCTTTAGGTAAATGTTTTACGAGTTGTTTTTCAGCCTCTAGCGGTGTTTTTGCTCGTGTTGTTAAGCCAATTCTATCGGCCACTCTAAATACATGGGTGTCTACCGCCATGGTAGGTTGATTGTAAATTACTGAAGCGATTACATTGGCTGTTTTC
>DXEZ01000133.1 GCA_019114715.1 Candidatus Sphingobacterium stercoripullorum
CGAATTATTCCACTTCCACTTTTCTATTAGAAATACATTTAGATTCCTAAAAAGCGTATACATTAAAAATGTACCTAATATTGCTCCGAAAATCCCTCGTAAAGCGTACACTAGAACCGCCCCTAATAGCAGGACTATCATTAGAACAATAAAGTTCCGCTCTTTTTCAGAAAAAACCTCATTATTTTTCATAACAATTATAAATTACAGGTTGTTAAAGTCTGGCCTTCTTTTCTCTAAAAATGCACCTACCCCTTCCTTAAAATCTGATGTCTGGAAACAAGCTCCAAACCTTTTTATTTCTTCTTCCTGTCCCTTACTAGGATCAATCAAACCACGATTCACTGCTGCAATAGCATGACTCTGCGCTAATAGTGAGTTGTTACTAAAGCTCTCTGCCAGTTTTTGAGCTTTATCTAACAAATCTTCTTGATCGACCAGATGGTTTAATAATCCCCACTCATATGCCTGTTCTGCGGTTATGGGCTTTCCATTTAAAATCATTTCCAAAGCACGACCTCTACCAATTAGGGCGGGAAGTCTTTGCGTTCCACCATATCCAGGGATCAAACCTAAAGACACCTCAGGTAGCCCCAACAAAGCATTACTAGAGCCAATTCGAATATGACAGGCTAACGCCAACTCCAAACCTCCACCTAAACAATATCCATTTATCGCCGCTATTATTGGTTTTGGGTAATTATAAATAACGTCAAAAACGGTTTTATGCCCCTTTTCAGATAACTTCAACCCTTCATTTGAAGAATATTTCGCAAACTCTTTTATATCCGCGCCCGCCACAAAAGACTTCTTGCCTTCCCCGGTAATAATTAAACCTCTAACGTCCTTATCTTCTAAAAACTGACCTAAACACATTGAAAGCTCTTCCAAAGTTTGAGCATTCAATGCATTTAATTGTTTCTGCCTACTAATGTAAATAGTTCGGATAGATTTACTAGAACTTATGGATATGTTTTTAAAGTTCATCACACTAAAATTTAAAGTATAAAGATAGTCTAAGAGTTTCCTTTCTTGCATCTTTATGGTCTAGGTAATTAAACCGCCTTAAGTATTGGACTCGAAATATTTTAAAAATGTTATCTATACCCACAAAACCTTCGTAATAGATCTTAGATTTCATTGGATAGGTCATATAGTCACCTTCTTCGTCTTTTTGAAATTCAATCACTTGATTGCTGTATTCTGGTGTATTTCTATAGGTCAAGTTACCATAAAAAGCATTAATTCCAAAGCTTTCACGCCACCGCAACTTCTTAATTAATGGGATTTTATTCAATAGATAACCTTCTAAGCGGTGCTGCCATGAAAATTTGACAAATTCATCGGCTACAAATTCTAGATTATTTACTAAGTCGTAGGATACATTGTTGTCATCGTTTTCATCACGGAATGTTGGAATCTCCAAAAGAGGGTAGGGGAGTGTGCCCCATATTTTCCCAACGACTAAATTAACTTTAGAAAAACCTAGCTGCTGTAAAAAAAACCGTTTAGAGAAAGAAAAACGAAGAGCATCGTAATTATAGTCCCCATTTAAAATTCCGTTTAACCCTTTATTATACTGAATTCCAAAAACTGGGTGTTTATCTTCTATAGGCACTCGTGTGATATTCCTATAATAAAACTTCTCTTTTGGAGCCCAGCGGACATTAACTTCAAAGTCTGTCGTATTTATATCATCCCAAGTCTTCTGATCGTCGCCTGAATCTATAAACTTTAAATCACCTAATCCTCTTCTTTGCTGATGTGAGATCTTACTGAATATACTTATGTGGTTACTAAACTCTACAAAATGACCCAACTCATAAGCACGAGTGTCCATCCAATGCTTAGGCCTATTCTTCCTAAATGATTGAAAAAAACTATCTCCTTTTAAAAACGCCAGAGGCATACCAGGCACGAAAACATCTTTTTGTATATTACCCGTTAAATAATGCGCTGGGAACTTAGAAACAGACTTTCCATTCAAGGCATGGGCAACTTTTAAATTGTATTTAAACTGATCGTCTTCTGTCCCATAAGCCATATAGCCTTGGAAAAACATTTTTTCTGAGAGCTCTTGCGTAGAGCGTCCCCCGATTCTAAACCTATTTCCTTCAATATTATTTCTACTGTAAAGGTACTCAAGTGGTCCCAGTTCAAACTTACCCACATTATAATAACCTTGAGCTAATAAATAACCTGTTGCAGCCAGCAATTGAAAGCTTTTCATTTTATTCAATGAATCGACATTTTCATAAGTTTGCTGCTCAAATTTGTTCAATGTAACGGGCCGGTGAAAATCTTTATTATAAGATAATTGTTCTTCAATTTCTGGCCCCTGAAATACCGTATCTGAAATAGGTGAATTTAAATCATAATTTTCATTAACAGAAAGCCTCTCACCAAAAACGGCGTCTTTTTTTCCAGCTCCAAATACCACATACGAATTAATCCTATCGAGCAACATTTTTCCTGTTTCATGTATATTATACGTCAGGCTAATTTCAATCTTATTAACAAAGTTTATATTTGCTTCTTTATCGATTATCAGGTTAGCCGATTTTACAGCATAATTATTATCTACAGCGACACTTAGATTTCCTTTGAATAGTAAATCAGAGCTATTTCTAGGTTCAAACGTGAGTTGGATGTACTGCTGATCATCCACCTCTATCGTATCTGTAATATAATACCTGTAATACACCTTCCCTGCTTTGGCAATTGGGCTCAACAGCTGCTTATCTAGCATATATAAACTTTCATCGTAAATATCTATTTGCCTAAACACATGGTTTAAGAATAATTGAATGTTGGGATTGTTGATATACCTTTGATCAAACTCAGTTCGCTTTACATCTACAATATTCCTTTTATACCTCTCGGGTGATTTCTGCGAGAAAACGCGGGAATTACTTTCTTCTAAAAACAAGGTAAACAAAGACAAGTCCTTACTTACCGTATCGACATTATCAAAGAAAAATCTAAAATCACCCTTTGGAAGAACCTTACCCTTATTATTAGAAATCAGCCCTAATTTTACCTTCTCGTATTGATCGTACTGAATCCTAAGGTTGGAGTTTAATCTATTTTTAGATTTGTTGCTAATAACCCTGTCAATCAATTCCACTGCAGGGTTATTCCGGTTGGAGTATTTCTTGCGGCCTATGACTTGGACATTCTCAATTGCTTGATTTTGAGAAAACAAAGCAATGATGTTTGTACTATCAACATAAACTGAAACGGTGTCTCTAGCATATCCTAAAGCTCTAACTATCACCTCTTCTTTCCCTAAGGAATCTATATTTTTAAGCGATAGAGTAAACTCCCCATTGTTATTAGTAGAAGTACCAATGTCCCATTTTGGTAAATAAATAGTCGCTTGTGGAACTCCTATTTTACTCTCTCCATCAATGACCTTGCCCTTTATATTCTGAGAATAAATAGCATATGGTAAACAGCACAGTAAAATTATAACGGCTGTTGTAATGTAATTTATAATGGTCAATACTCCTTTCAACTTCATTTAATATCCATAAGCTATCCTATAATATACTTCCTATTTATTCAAGGTCAAATACATTAAAAGAATCTCGTAAATGATAATTTATAAATCTGTAAAAAAATTTTACATGGAACAAGGCATTTGATAAATTTATATTCATAAACTTAATGAAATAACCAAAAAAGCTTAGATTCAAATGCTTCATCTAGCTTTTAAATTTATCAAAAAAGTAGGAGGTTTAAATTTTTTGGGACAGAATTGATAAGATAAAGCTCCACAAATTTATAGAGCGGTATGAGTTAAATTAAAAATCTCAACCTACAAGGTAACTCCCTGCTGGTTGAGATTGAAATCTTCGAGAGGGATATCCCTTCCCGATATATGTGCTTATTTTAATTTACCCGTACCGGATCAATCGGTTTTTTAATGGTTTTATAAGGATAAGTTTTCATCTCTTCCAATAAAATCTCTACCGTTTTCTCCAGCTGCGGGTCTTTTCCTTGTAGTATTTCTTTCGGCGTTTGCTCAATAAATATATCGGGAGCTACACCTTCATTTTCTATAATATAATTTCCATTCAAATCAAATACTCCAAAATTCGGTGAGGTGATCCGACCGCCATCTATCAGTGGTGGATAACCGGAAATACCTACCAAAATCCCCATAGTAGTCCTTCCCACGAGCTTTCCTAAGCCTTTGAAGCGGAACATATAAGGCATCATGTCTCCACCTGAACCTGCATCTTCATTGATTATCATTGCTTTTGGCCCATAAATACCATTTCCAGGAGTTGTAAAGGGTTTTCCATCTCGTATTCCCCAACCTGAAATCAGTTCTCTGGATAGTAAATCAATTACGTAATCAGCTACAGACCCTCCACCATTATTTCTTTCATCGATTAATAAAGCCTTTTTATCCATTTGAGAAAAGTAATAGCGATTAAAATAATCGTAGCCCTCTCTACCAGTATTTGGCATGTACACATAGGCAATCTGGCCGTCACTTAAGCGATCCACTTTCTTTCTATTCCCTTCAACCCAAGCCATAGTTCTTAGACCCATTTCCTTTCCAAAAGATATAGGTTTGACTGTAACTTCCCAGGAACCGCCAAACTCTGGTTTTGAATTCAAATGTAAGACAACTTGCTTATCAACCTTAAATTCTAATAATTGATAAATATTTTCGGTATGCTTTAAATCTTGACCATCTATTCCTACAATATAATTTCCTTCTTGAGCTTTCATGCCTGGCTGTGCTAGAGGCGCATATAAGCTAGGGTTCCAATTTTGCGTATCGTAAATTTTTGAAATTTTATAATATCCTTTGTCTTGAAGCAAATCTGCACCTAAAACCCCAGTACTTACTGAGGGAGAAGATGGTTCATCACCTGGATATATATAGTTATGACCTACAACCATTTCACCCATCATTTCATTCAGTAAATACCCAAGATCCGAACGGTGTGATACATAAGGTAAAAATTTACTGTACTTTTCCTTTATAGCATCCCAGTCTGCACCATGCATATTCTCTACGTAAAAGAACTCTTTCTGCATAGCCCACACTTCATTAAATATTTGATTCCACTCTGCAACAGGGTCTACTAATTGCCTGATGTTGGACAGATTAATCTTACCGTTATTGGGACTTACTTTCACTCCAGCAGGAACGATAAAGAAGTCTCTCCCTGAGGAATATAACATCCTTTTCCCATCAGCACTTATAGTGAAGGTCCTTATGTTATCAGCAAGCTTTTCATCTTTTTGATTTTTAATATTATACGCTCCTAAGGTACTTCCTCGTTGATAAACTAGTTTACCATCTACAGTACCGTCCAGCCTATAACTTCCTGAAGGTAAAGGCAGAGCAACGATTCTACGTTCCACCTGATCAAAATCAATCTTTATAGAAGGTTTATCAGATTTTTCCTTTTCAGATTTTTCACTTTTCTTTTTATCCGATTTCTTTTTCGTTGAATTTTCTTTCTCTTTTCCGTCTTTTTTATCCTGTTTTTGCTCTCCTTCATCTTTAGCTGTGGCATCTTCTTTTACCTTCTCCTCATCACTTTCGAAAGGAAATAAGCTTGGTGTATCTTTGGAAAGGATGAACGCGTAAACATTATAACTTGGATGCCTATCGTAAGCACTCATATGTAACCCAGAGTTTGTTAACCCTGTATTGGTACTTGCACTAAAAAATATAAACTTTCCGTCTCTACTGAAAACCGGCTGCGAAACGGCGCTCATGCCATCGGTAACCTGATGCGCTTTTGCAGATTTTAAATCATAAACGAATAGTGTTCGCACCCCATTATCTAAACTTTTAACATAGGTAATCCACTGAGAATCTGGCGACCAGGATGGTGTAAAATGATTACCCGTTCTTCCTGTGATTGAAGCTGCATCGTCTGTATCTACTAAAACAACATCCTTTGTTGTGATATCTATGTAGTAAAGATTTAAATGAGCGTCATTGAAAAACAATTTTTTACTATCAGGAGACCAGATAGGCTGAAAATTAAACAGTTGAATGCCTAAAGAATAGTATTCAGGTTCTTTTTTAGCAAATTGATCTCTTAAAACAAGTTCGTATTTTCCGTTTTTATCTGACAAATAGGATATCCATTTCCCATCCGGAGACCAAGATGGAAATCTTTCGTGTGTCCCTGGTGAATTGGAAATATTTCTCGCATCGCCTTTTTCACGTGGAACAGTATAAATTTCACCTCTCGCTTCAAACACGGCTCTTTGTCCAGTTGGGGATATACTAAACGAACGGATTCCACGCGACATATCTACATACTTGGTTCTTTTATACAAGGCATCAGCTTGTATGTAGACAGGTATTTCTTTGACTTGATTGGTTTGTAAGTTTAATAGATGAATACCACCTTTATATTCAAAAACTAACTCACCTTCTCTTCCCTGAAGGGTTCTTACGTCGTAATCTTGGAAATTTGTTAGTTTTTCAACTTGCTTGGATTTTATATCGTAGCTATAAATGTTTACAACCTTCTCTCTATCTGAAAGAAAGTAGACTTTATCATTTATCCACAAAGGTTTAACGTCATTACAAGCTCCACCAGGAATGGTATCGACTTCGTGGGTCTTGGTATCAAAAATCCAAATGGAAGGCATACCACCACCTCTATAGCGCTTAAATGCTACACGATCACGCTCAGTAGGATCGGTGTTCTTAATGTAAGCCCAATACCTCCCGTCTTTTGATGGAGAACCTTGCGTGGCTTGAGGCATGGATAGGGGTTTGGAACTTTTATCATCAAAAGATTTTTGATACAATCTAGAGCCTAAAGAATACGTAAACTCACGTGTTGTAGTAAAGTATACGCTATTGTTATCGATCCATCCTCTGAGAATATCTGCAGTTGGGTGATTGGTAATTCTTTGAGGCTCACCTCCGTGAATCGATACAGTATACACATCGGTATTTCCATCATAATTACCCGTAAATGCAATTCTGGATCCATCAGGAGAAAATATAGGGTGACTCTCCACACCTGGATTTATCGTAACCCTTCTAGGGTTTTGTCCGTCTTTATCTGCAATCCAAATATCTCCACCATAGACAAATGCCACGGAGCTTTCACTTATTGTTGGCATTCGCAACAATAATGTTTGTTCATCCGTTGATTGTCCCTGTAGGTTAATACTAAATAAATTGAGTAATAATAAACACAGACTAAAGACTATAGGTTGTTTCATGTTATAAAATAATTGTATGGTTATTGGTCGCTATGGATGTATTATTTTTATTACACATAAAAAAAGCACCGCAAAATAGGGTGCTTTTTCATATGAACTACTTGTAAATCAATCTCATATATAATTTAATGACAATTGTGTCGTTCTTTTTGTTCATGACAGTTTAAAAACTAATTTTAATGAAATTTAGTTTTCTGTCATTTCCTCGTCGACAAGTATTCTACCACAATGCTCACAAACTATAATTTTCTTCCTTTGGCGAATTTCTAATTGAGTTTGAGGTGGTATTTTATTATGACAACCCGAGCAGCTTTCTCTTTCAATCGATACTACAGCTAGTCCGTTCCTATAGGAGTTTCTCAGCTTGTAATATGTTTTAAGAAGCCTACTATCGTTCTTCTTTTCTGCAGATTGAACTTTTTTCTGTAATGCTTCTTCGTCCTTTTGAGTTTCAGCTGTAATCGCTTTTAATTCTTTTTGTTTTTCCTCAAGCTCTTTTTTACTAAAATCTAAATCTTCTTGAGTTTTATCGTAGGAGTCAGTTTTATTTTTAATCTCAAATTCGTGCTCACGTATTCTCTTCTCACACAATTTGATTTCTAATCCTTGAATTTCAATTTCTTTACTAATCGCTTCGTATTCACGGTTATTTTTAACCTCGTTTAATTGGCTTTCGTATTTATTGATGGCTTCTTGCGAATCTTTAATCATATTTTTACGATTAACGATTGCATCTTCTAAACCATCTAGGTCATCTCTAATCTTACCTAAACGTGTTTCCAATCCAGCTATCTCATCTTCTAAATCCGCAACTTCAATTGGAAGTTCACCACGAACCTGAAGAATTTTATCAATTTTAGTATGAATGGACTGTAAAGCCCACAATGCTTCTAGTTTTTGTTCTACCGTTTTTTCCATCAAATAAAATATTTTATTGGATTTGTTTCTATCTCTGTTGATAGAACTGCAAAGTTAGGAAATTTTTCCCGTATTATTTCTATTAATAATTCTTGCGTAAATTGTTCACTTTCATAATGTCCAATATCCGCAATGACAATATTATCTTCCGCATCAAAAAATTCATGATATTTGAAATCTGCGGACACATACACATCCGCTCCGGAACGTATAGCGTCTTTCAAAAGAAAGCTACCAGATCCACCACAGACCGCTACTCTTTTGATACTTTTATTAAAAAGCTTCGTATGCCTAATGACCTTTACGTGCATGGATTCCTTAAGATGAAGTAAAAATTCTTCCTCAGTCATTTCCTCTGGGAGATTACCAATAACCCCTGATCCAATATACCTATGGAGGTTATCCAAATTTAAAACATGATAGGCAACCTCTTCATATGGATGAGCCGCTAACATAGAAACTATAATACTACGTTCTTTATCTGCTGGAAATACAACCTCAATTTTTGTTTCCTCCACACGTTCCTGGCTACCAGAAGTTCCTATTGTAGGATCAGCTTGATCGCCTGGCCTGAAAGTACCGTAACCAGCAGAATTGAAGCTGCATTGATCGTAATTTCCAATAGCTCCCGCTCCCGCTTCAAACAACGCCTCCCTGACCTGCTCCACATGACTCCTAGGAACATATACCACCAGTTGCTTTAATATATTTCTTTTTTGACTCAATATTGCCGTCTCTGTTAACCCTAATTTTTCGCCTATTTTGGAACTTACACCACCGTAGACATTATCTAAATTAGTATGGATTGCGTATATCGCTACATTATTTTGTATTGCTTTAATTAAGGCACGTGATATATAGTTTTCTGGTGTTAGTTTTTTTAACCCTTTAAAAATTAAAGGGTGGTGCGCAATTATTAAATTACAATTATTAGCAATCGCTTCTTGTATTACCTCTTCCGTACAGTCCAAAGTAACCAATGCTTTATCTATGTTTTGATTGGGATCACCAACTAACAAACCAGAATTATCGTAGGACTCCTGATAGGCTAGGGGAGCCACTTGCTCCAAATACTCAACTATATTTTTAAGTTTCATTTATCCATTGATTTTCTAAATAACAACTCTAATTGACTCAATGGAGCTCTTTATCTTCATGATGTTCTTGAAGAAAATTATTATGCTCCATTATTAAAGTTTTATAACGACTTATTTCTACCCAATATTTTATAAAAAAGATGACATTGATAAAAAACAGAGTCATCATGAAGATTGGAAAAAGAGGAATATTCAATAAAAGAAAACTCCAAGCAAAAATCACCCCTGTTTTTCGAGTTGGGTTAGGTTCAATAGCTACCTTTCTATCGAAGAACTCATTATTAAGTGTATAGCTTAAATTTTTGGATACTAAAAAGTTCCAATATATATTTATAAGTGGAACAGCTAAAAACCAAACCTGAGCGGGCTTTAAAAGCCTATTTTCAGGGTTAATTAATAGCAAAGTTTTTCGAATTGTATTTGCAAAAATCAACCGAATTATAGTAATACAGACACCTACCACTATTAACATAATAGTATATTCCTGGCCCATTTCAGCTACAATATTTTCTATTTCATTCATATAACTATATTATATTGTTTATCGTTCTCTACTTAATTCTAAATGAAACTTAGGGTTTCCGCTCTTATTCACATCAAAAGAGTAAATAGCCTCACCCATAATATGACCATCGGAATACGAAGCCCATACCCACTTATCGCCAAGAATTTTCACTTGTTCAAATTGCATCTTACCTCCTAGGACTGCATCTAGTGTTATTAAATCTGTTTCCGCTCTCAAGGAAGAATCAATATATTCTATTGGATTCGCAACACCATGTTTATCCATTTTTGAAGTAAAACTTTGTGAGAACACACTCCACTCTTTTGCTTGGTGAGTTATCGCTAGTTCTTTATTTTGCTTTTCAAGTTCCTGCTCTAAACTATCAATTTTACGAGTAAGATTCTCTTGATTATCGTTCTGTTTATGACAAGACATTAGACTAGCACCACAAACTAGAAAAATGAAACAAGCAACCTTCTGTTGGGAAAAATTAAAAATTTGCATACAAACCTCCAATTACTACAACCCCTAAAATAGTAAAAATATAACAGGAATTTTATGCAAATCTATTTTAGTAGTACGCCAAGTAGCTATTGTTTGAGTGACAATTTGCTCATTTTCCAAAGTAAGATTCATGGCTACACTCAGCTGAGTTTGAGGTTTGCAAATACGTATTAACTCTGAAAGCAGTTGATTATTTCTAAATGGAGTTTCCATAAATATCTGTGTTTGCTTTTCTTTTGATACACGCAGTTCCATAGACTTGATTTTCCTCACCCTCTCCTCTTTACCAATAGGTAAATACCCTTCAAACGCAAAACCTTGCCCATTAAAACCCGAAGCCATCAAAGCTAATAATATGGACGAAGGGCCAACTAATGGTACTATTTTAATTCCATTTTTATGTACCTCTCTTACTATATTACTTCCTGGATCAGCTACCGCAGGGCAGCCAGCCTCAGACATTAGACCAATATCTACACCATTTTTCAATCGTTTAATTAAATTATTTATATCAAACTTGTCTCGAGCATGTTTTCCGTAATTGTATAAAATCAATTGCTCTTGAATAACCTTTGGGTCGGCCAACTTTATAAATTTTCTAGCTGTCTTTTCATTTTCGACAATAAATTCTTGTAGGTTTGAAATAATTTCAATAGTATGGGGGGTAAAGGAGGCATCGCGTACGCCTTCCCCTAATGGAACTGGAATTAAATAAAGTTTACCATAAGACATACGCAAACTTAAATAATTAAATCTTTTGATTTGCTATTTCGAAGATTTGATTTTAAAAAGGAAAACAATATATTGTCCTAAATTTCTGTCTAAAATGTCAACTTTAATCACCAATGGCGTAAAGATATCGGTTGAAAGTATTTTTCAACCCGAATATTCCAATACAGAGGAAGATTACTATATGTATTCTTACCGTATTACGATTGAAAATTTAACACAACAACCCATCAAGCTTTTGGAAAGATATTGGATGATATTTGATAGTAAGGGAAAGCGTAGCCAGGTAAGTGGAAAAGGTGTCATTGGCGAACAGCCCGTCATCCAACCCAACCAAATTTACCAATATGTTTCGGGTTGCAACCTTCAAAGTGATTTGGGGAAAATGCAAGGTTTCTATACAATGGTAAATTTAGAGGACGATCCTTCCAACAAAGGAGAAACCTTTCAGGTAAATATCCCAGAATTTATATTAATGGCCACCTTTAGAAAAAACTGATCCCCTGAATTTATAATTTTATAAATACCCCAAAGCAAGACCCGACAGCCTAAAAATATTTCCTAATTTGTTAACTCCTACTTTTACTCACACATAGCCAAAAAGGTAGACTACATTAAATACCTCCATCCAAGAATATTTAATTAATTTTGCACTAAATCATTCGTGTTTTATGTCGCAAAAGGGAATAACAGCATTAATAATTGGTTCAACCGGCTTAATTGGTCAAGAACTATGTGAAAAACTCGCATTAAACAAAAAGTATAGTTCTATCTATGCAATCGTACGCAAGCGGATTAACTTCCAATCACGTAAAATAACACAAATTATTTGCGACAATAATAATTATGCAGAGGTCATACCTGCAAACATTCAGGTAGATCAATATTTCGTTTGTATTGGAAGTACAAAAAAGAAAACTCCAAATAAAGAGCAATACCGCCTAATAGATTTAGATTATCCTCTTGGAGTAGCGAAGCTATTAAAAAAGAATGGATGCTCAAGTTGCTATTTAATAAGTGCAATAGGAGCAAATTCAAATTCAAAAAACTTTTACCTTTCTTTAAAAGGAGAAATAGAAAATTGTTTTATAAAATTGGACTTTGAACAACTACACATCCTTAGACCCTCTTTACTTGTAGGAAAAAGAAATGAAAATAGAATTGGAGAAAAATTATCTGCTTTTCTTTTAAGACTATTGAACCCATTTTTATTGGGAAAATTTCGTAATTACCAAAGTATTCAATCTTCGCAGGTAGTTGAGGCGCTAATCGCTTTAGCATCAAAGAAGAATTCAGGCAATCACATATACAGCTCTGATCAAATAAAAAATATAAAATAAAATGCTTTCAGCAGAAAACATATCGTTTCATTAC
>DXEZ01000019.1 GCA_019114715.1 Candidatus Sphingobacterium stercoripullorum
TGCCACATCCCCGTCATAGTCGGGAAAGTGCTCCGCTGCCCAAGCGGCGGCTGTCTTCCGGGCCACTCCGTACTGGTTGAGCAAATAACCCATGCGCATCACGTACTCATTATGATGATGTTCACAATAACTCACTCCCTCCTCTTCCAGCAGGCGTTCGGCAGCTTTCACTGCCTTCTCCAAACGTTTGTTACGCTTTGCCGGCACAACTTCGGAAGCGCTATCCTGCGGTTGGGGAGCAATCGGACTATTTTGGAGAACAAAGGCTGCGGCACTGGGATTGTAATATACATGAGGATCGGAAGCCAGTCCGCTGATACGGGTAGCATTCTTGCACTGCCCGTCACTTTCGAAGCCCACCAGACAGGAATAGTAGTCGTTGACTTGATTGAAATACTTGGCGTATTGCCGGAAGGCTTTTCCCTTTTCCACTCTGTTCAGGTCATCGATGCGACAGATGATGCGGATGCCATGCCCACTGATGGTGGTATAGGCCATCAATGTATGCTTGTCGGCACAAATCAATGTCAACGTGGCAGCCATCCGCTCGGGAGCGATGTGGTCCAGGTCGACCAAGGTATAGCCGGTCCAGGCACAGATATGTTCGCGGGTCTTCCCACCTTCAAAGCAGACGGCAACGGCGAAGCAGGAACAGCCGGACTTCTCGCGGTCGGCATCCCTACGCAGGTCTTGCTGCAAGTAGTAGCGATGTTTCTCAGTGCGGTCTCGCAGGGCAGCGTCGCATTTAATGATGTTGACTACTTCTTCAAGAGAAGTTTCTACAGATTCTGTGTCCGAATAGCCTCTGAAAAGGCTGATATTGCGGTGTTCCATAATTTACTGATTTTTGTTTATGTTTAAAATTACGACGCGAAGGAACGCATAAGTGCCCAGATATACAAGCCCGGTCGTTTCCACTACATGGAAATGATTTCACTTGTTTTTATTATTGTTTAACAATTAAAAGAGTCAACATGACAAAGAAAGAGCCGGTGACACCGGCATTCGGAGCCTTTCTGAGCAAATGCCAGAAAGAACAGCTCGTTAACGGCAGACATCTGACCAATGAGACCATCGCCCAAGCAACGATGATGAGTACCAGAACCTACAACCTTTTAAAAAAGGGCTGAGTAACAACATCAACCAGATACATGCCGTAACGCATTTCTGGCGGTCGTTCCCTAAAACCGAACAAGAAAAGGAGAGCTTTGAGAAAGAGGTAGCAGATTGCCTGGAGAGGGATTTGAGGAATTATAGAATCCATACGGGAGTCTTGAAACCTTAACCTCACTCGAGGCCTTGACACCTGTGGCACCCTTTTTCCCACACTATTAATAGATCAACTTTTATCACACGCACAACCCATGTAGGTTTGTGAAATTGATAATTTGTCTCGCGCGCGTAACGGATATTTATGATTAAGGGTGCCATAGGTGTCAACCGGGCTTTGAAACAACAGTGTGAAAATTAGGAAAAACGGAAGAGAATTTGTTTCTTTGCAGATAGAACCGTGCAAAAAACGATAATATGGAATCGCAGCAACGAATATATCCGATTGGAGTACAGAACTTCGAGAAAATACGCAAGGACGGCTATGTCTACATAGACAAGACGGCACTTATCTACCAGTTAGTGAGCAGCGGCAGCTATTACTTCCTAAGCCGCCCGCGCCGCTTCGGCAAGAGCCTGCTCATATCTACCTTGGAAGCCTACTTCCAAGGCAAGCGGGAGCTTTTCGAAGGACTAGCAATGGAAAAGCTGGAGAAAAACTGGGTGAAACGCCCCGTGCTGCACCTAGACCTTAACATCGGAAAATATGATACGCCGGATAGCCTGGACAAGATTCTGGACAATGCCCTCTCGCAATGGGAAGCAATCTACGGCACGGGGATAGCGGAAGCCACCTTGGCGCTACGCTTCAAAGGCATCCTTGAACGCGCTTATAAGCAGACGGGCGAGCGAGTGGCCATCCTCATCGACGAGTACGACAAGCCCTTGCTACAAGCCATCGGTAACCACGACCTGCAACGCGAATTCCGCAACACGCTGAAACCCTTCTACGGGGTATTAAAAACCATGGACGGCTGCATCAAGTTCGCCCTGCTTACGGGAGTTACCAAATTTGGAAAGGTCAGCGTGTTCAGCGACTTGAACAACCTGGACGACATCACGATGCGCGATCCCTACGTCAGTCTATGCGGAATCACCGAAAAAGAGATTCATGACAATTTCGAAGAAGAAATTCACGAATTGGCCGCAACGCAAGACATGACATACCAGAAGGCATGCCAAGAACTGAAAGCATGTTACGACGGCTACCACTTTGTAGAAAACACAGAAGGAATTTACAACCCTTTCAGCCTGCTCAACACCTTCAAGTACAAGAAGTTCGGCAACTACTGGTTTGAGACCGGTACCCCCACCTATCTGGTGGAGCTACTCAAAAACAACCATTACGACCTGGAGCGCATGGCACACGAAGAAACCGATGCCGACGTACTGAACAGCATCTACGGCGACGAAGAGCCCATACCGGTCATCTTCCAGAGCGGTTATCTCACCATCAAAGAATATGACAAAGAATTTGGCTTATACCGCCTCGGATTTCCCAACCGGGAAGTAGAAGAAGGGTTTATCAAGTTCCTGATACCGTTCTACACCCGTTTCTCGAAGATAGAAGCACCGTTTGAGATACAGAAATTTGTACGTGAGATACGCTCCGGACAACCGGAAGCCTTTCTCAAACGTCTGCAGACTTTCTTTGCCGATACTCCCTACGAACTGGCAAGCGAGCTGGAACGGCACTACCAGAACGTGCTCTTCATCGTCTTCAAACTGGTAGGTTTCTATACCCAGGCAGAATATCATACGTCCGAAGGACGGATTGACCTCGTGGTAAAAACTACGGACTACATCTACGTGATGGAATTCAAGCTGGAAGGCACCGCTGAAGAGGCCATCGCCCAGATAGAAGAGAAACATTACGCCCGCCCCTTCGAGACGGATTCACGGAAGTTGTTCAAGATTGGAATCAATTTCAGCAATAAGACGAGGAACATAGAGAGGTGGATTATTGAATAAAAAATTATCTTTGTTTTTTCAGAATATAATGTCTTTCTTTGTATCGAAATCATTCGTGTATGTGCAAATTTTAGAACTATCACACTCCCGTTTTAGCCATACTTTACGAAGTATGGCAGGCAGAGCTTGTTGTTACCAAAGATGTTTTCATTGATTTGTCTGACAGACCTTATATCCTGAAAATTTCATAAAGACAGAGGTACAACAAAATGGGATATACGTAACCCCGACCGCAGAATTCTGTGATGATAAATTCTCTGAACTTAAAATTGAAATGATGGATGAAGTGTTGCAGAAGTACGGGCATCTAACAGCCAATCAGTTGGTAGCAAAAACTCATAAGGAAGGCACATTATGGTACAATGCGGCGAAAGAACATGAACTATTAGAACCGTTTACCCAGCACGAATGCAATAACTCTGATTATCAGACAGCTCTTTCATTGGCTTTGGCTCTATGTACGGCAGAGACTTATCGTGAAAGTCTGGATATCAAGCAGACTGCCAATATATTAAAAGCGAGTGACAATGTTTGAAGAAGAGAACTTACTGAAATTCGAACCGTTTCTCTTCAAGAATGGGGCTGTGCCCAAACCTAAATATTTTGTTGTACTGAGGACTTGGAGGGAGATATATCGTTGGCTTCCTTTCCTACTTTAAAAGACCATGTACCCGCTGATATGGAGGTTAAGCGTGGATGCTTGGAGGTGTCCGAACACCAATTGAATATCTTTGTCTGCCTTCGAGAAGTAACTAAAAGAATAGGCAACTTTCGTATCTCTTATCGGAAAATTGTAGTGTACAATCTTTCAGGAATTGAAAGATTGGTTGAAATCATCCCGTATCGTTAAGAATAAGTTCCGGCAATTATTATAACATGAATTCCAATTCCAAGCGTATAGCCAATCGGATTAGATCAATAACAAATATTAAAAATCAGTATATTTTTTGACGTTATTTATTAGGGAACCGCCTTGTGGCGGCTTTCTTGGGGGACACGCCAAAATTTAACGCTAACTGATAGAGACCTGCAAAATGAACTGTCTTCGCCCTGCTAAACATGTTGCAAATATTTTAAGAAAATTCATCAGTGGCGAAACGGATAATACGCCACTTTTACCTGTGAATATTACAAAATAAATTAAAGTCTAATATAGAAAATAACTTAGGTGTGGCTATGATACCTTCAAGAGTATGATAACCATACAGAGAGTGCTTACAATTCGACAGATGCTTACAGGTATCTGTCTTAAGTACGTATATCAAGTTTTGGAGACCTACTATCGATGAATTCAATAAAAAAGAATTTCTTTTTCAGTACATTTCTTACTATTAGTAACTATGTATTCCCATTGATTACATATCCATATGTTTCTAGAGTTTTACAAGTCGAAAGAATAGGATTGTGTAATTTTGTAGACAGTATAATAAACTATTTTATACTGTTCTCCATGTTAGGCATAAGCACATACGGTATAAGAGAAATTGCAAAAAACAAAAGTGACAAGACTAAACTCAATCAAACCTTCTATGATTTGATAAGCATAAATATCTTAATGTCTATTCTACTTTGTTTTATCCTATTTATATCACTAAATTATTCCGAAACATTATCTCAAAACAAGCAACTTGTATACATTGGAATTTGCAAATTATTGCTTAATACTTTTTTAGTAGAATGGTTTTACAAAGGAATTGAAAATTTCAAATACATCACAATCAGAAGTTTTATTGTCAAATGTTTATATGTAATTGCCATATTTGTGCTTGTAAAAGAACAAAAGGATTATTATATATACTATGCAATAACTGTTGGTATGGTTGTGGTAAATGCATTCTGCAATATTTTTTATTTGAGGAATTTTATTTCCTTAAAATTGATACACTTCAATTTATCGCATTACTTTAAGCCTTTATGCATATTCGGAACTTATTCAATTCTAACATCAATGTATACTAGTTTCAATACTACCTTCTTGGGACTTGTCACATCACCAACAGAAGTGGGTTATTATACAACAGCTACAAAGTTATATAGTATTTTAATTGGCATATTTACAGCTTTTACAGGCGTTATGTTACCAAGGATGAGTTCTCTCATTGCAGACAACAATGAAGCAGAATTTAATAGATTATTATCTAAATCATATGAAGCGCTATGGGCTTTTTCGTTTCCTATAGCATTGATAGGCGTATTATGTGCGCCTGACATAATTATGATAATATCTGGAGTAGGTTATGAAGGCGCTATCACACCAATGAGAATAGTCATGCCACTAATCCTCATAATAGGATATGAACAAATAATAATCATGCAAATACTAATGCCTTTAAAAAAGGATAAAGCAATATTAACTAATTCAATATTGGGTGCATCCGTCGGCCTTTTATTAAATATTTGTTTAGTAAAACACCTACAGTCAGTAGGTTCAGCAATTGTGTGGGTATGTTCCGAATTCACAGTACTATTAATGGCTCAATATTATGTAAAAAAATACAAAGGCATTACTTTCCCATTTTTCCAGTTCACAAGATACCTAATATGTACATTACCGGGAATCCTTATATATATAATTGGTATATATATAATGTCGGACACATCCATTATTCTTAGATGTTCTATTATCTCAATACTCATCATTCTCTATTGTATAATAGCGTATAGTGTAGTAATGAAAAACAGCTTAATAAAGCAAGCTCTTAATAAAGTCAACATATTACAATGATTATAATATTACTATTATCTCTATATTTCTTTTTTAAAAGAAAGAATTTAGTTTATGCTCTCTCTGGTTACATATTTATGGTATCAGAGGCATTTCGACTTTTGCCCCAATCTTTTCTAAACTTTGGAATAAAATGGAATGACGCTTGCCTCATATACTTATTCCTAACATCATTTTATCTATACAGTAGAAAACAAAACTACTTTAGTATAAAAAATGATGAAGTTGCAAAGGCGATTTCATACATCTTGCTCTACTTTACTATACTATTATTTGCTACTTGGATATTTATTGATCAAGATTGCTTTTCAGCAATAAAAGTTTATAGATTATATCTATTATACGCCATCTATTTTCAATTTAGATTACTGGGCTTCAAATCGAAATTAAAAATATTCAAGTTCATCTTTGTGCTAATAGCAATAACAGCTGGATTATTCATTCAACAAGTTGCTACAGGTATTCCTATTCTTGTTGGAGGTGCAGATGAGGTGGCAACACATGGAGAACTTACCCGTTATAGGAACACTTCTTTATTTGTAGAAATCGGTTTATTTGCGATTCTATTTACGACATGCATAAAACGTTACTCTACCCTATTTACATGTATCTTAGCTAGTGCTCTTATTTTACCTATGAGTAGAACTATTACCTTTGTATTTGCAGGAATTACAGCCGTTTATTACTTTTTTTTCTACAGAAACAAAAAACGTCTATTGAAATATTTTATTCCACTATTTATTGGATTAGCTGCTGTTTGGCCATATTTTGCTCAACGTTTAGCCAAAGAAAACACACTCGAAGATATACAATTAACAACCTCGCTAAAAAGCTCGGAAGATTTTGAAGGTGGTGGTAATTTTGTTTTTAGAATGGCAATCTTTCTTGAAAGATCCGAATATTTATTGAAAAAAAATCTATTCCTATTTGGGGTTGGTCTTGTCCATGAAGATTCAAAATACACTCAAAAGACTTTCAATTTCCGTTATGGTGCTAATCGTACTGTAAATGGAGAACGCTATAAACAACAAGTTGCCACCAATGACACATCATGGACAACTATTTTTATCATATCAGGTCTAATAGGAATCTTACTACATTTCTATTTAATCTACGCCATGATAAAAAGATTTATAATATTAAAAAGGTACCATGAAGTTTTTGTGGTTCCATTACTAAGTCTTATTCTGTGTGTATGTACTTCCATTACAGACTACAGGTTAGCACTTTTCTATTATTACACACTATTCTTCCTATTTGCTTCGACAAGTATTAAATCTATAAAAAATGCAACATTATATAATTCTATTACGAGCCATAATTAGTTCGCTCTATTTCAATTTTAAATATTTGCCATTTAATCAAGCCCTAAAGCTACCAATACTACTTTATAAACCATATTTCAAAGAGCTAAAGGGGAAAGTTGTGATAGATTCATCAAATATTTATTTTGGCATGATCCGTATGGGCTTTTGGAGTACATTACAATATCCCAATAGTGGCATTGCATGGGAAAACCAAGGTGGAACTGTAGTTTTCAAAGGTAATTGTATGATAGGAAACGCCGCTTCCATATCAATCGGGAGAAAAGCATATATTGAGTTCGGTGAAAACTTCAAAAATAACGCAGCAATGAAATTAATCTCAGTGCGTTCTGTCATTTTTGGAAAATATACAAGGATAGGATGGGATGTTTTAGTAATGGATACTGGTTTTCATCCATTGGTCATAATGAGAACAGGAAAGCAAACTAAAGCTAGCTCACCTATTAAAATCGGTGACTACAATTGGTTTGGTTCTAAATGTTGTATTATGCATGGAGTAGAAACCCCTAAAAGATGTATTTTTGGATTAGGCTCTGTATTAACAAAAAAAATTGAATGCGAGCCATACAGTCTTTTAGTTGGTACTCCACCTAAAGTTGTCAAAACTGGAATATACAGAGATTACGATAATGATACAGAAATTATAGAATAGCATGGAAAATAAAATTGCTGTTATTATTCCTGCATATAAAGATACTTATCTTCTGAACACATTGATTTCTATAAATAACCAAACAGATAAAAAGTTTAATCTATATATATGCAACGATAGTAGCCCTTACAATATTGAAAAAGTATTAGCTGATTTTAAAAAAATCAATAAGATTCATTTTGAATATATTAAATTCGAAAACAATCTAGGAGGTTCTGATCTTATCCAACATTGGAATAGATGTATCAATCAGATAAAAAATGAAGAATGGATATGGCTATTTTCTGACGATGACTTAATGGAAGATAACTGTATTAGGGATCTAAACCATCAAATCAATTTAGGGATTAAAGAAGATGTTATCCACTTTAATATTAACATCATTGATAACCAAGATAAGCTAATCCGAAAAACGAATGCTTATCCAGACCACTTATCTTCAGCTGATTTCTTTAAAAAGCTTTATTCTTGGAAAATAGAAGCAAGAATGCCTGAGTTCGTTTTGCGTAGATCGACCTTTGAAGAAAAAAAAGGTTTTGTAAATTTTGATTTAGCATGGAGAAGTGATAATGCTACTATAATCAAATTGGCACATCCCAATGGTATTAAAAGCATAGATACAAGCCGTATTAATTGGAGATATAGTAATGAAAACATTTCGGGAATAAATAATCTAAGTATGATACGTCGCAAACAAGATTCTACAATCAAATTCTTTAATTGGATGGACTCTTTCCTAAAAGCAACAAAACAAAAATATCCATTTGGACGTATTTATAGAAATATTATATTTTCTAAATTTCTTTATATTAGACAACTTAACAATCCAGAATATGTATTTCAACGTCTAAATCAAGTAAACACTCCATTAGATAAATTTATAATCAAAATATATCTTAAAACATTATGATATGGATGAAATACTAATAAAAGCATGTGGTGTTACATATAGAAAAGGACAATATATAACTGGTGTTGGCCGTTCTACGCTTGAGCTAATGAAAGCTTTAAGTAAAATAAACAATTTGCCCTTCAGATTGTATTATTATACTACAGGCCTAAGAGCTAATAACATGGATCGTACAGACATTGATTTTCAATATTTTAAAATTCCATTTCCCGATAAAATAATTCACATTACAGAATTAGATGTGCTCTATAGAAAATATATATTAAGACCTAATTTAGTCCATATTCCTCACAATTACGATGACTCATATAAAGAAGAAAATTTGCTACTTACAATACATGATGTTTGGGGATATAAAAATATTACAAACAAAAAAGAAAAAAAGAAATGGGAGCGAGCCGTTTATAATGCTTCATGTATTGTAACATGCTCCCAATATTCTAAGTCTATGATTGAGGAAACTTTCAACCTCCCATGCTCAAAAGTTGTTTCTATTCCATGGGGAATATCCAGTGATTTTAATAAAGTTTCTCCAGCTATACTATCTGAATGTAAAACTCGCTTAAACTTACCATCAAGATACTTTCTATCAGTGTCTTGTAGTCACCCTAGAAAAAATATAGAAACATTAATAAAAGCATTTATTCAATTTAACTCAAAGAAAAGAGAGCATAAACTTGTATTAGTGTGGAGTAACCCACCTAAAAGCATTTTAAATCTATGTCAAAAGAATATTGAAAATAGTGATATTATTTTTTTGAAATATATTTCAGATAAAGATTTAGTATCTGTATATAATGGAGCCACAGCAACATTCTTCCCTACAAGATATGAAGGATTTGGTTTTCCTATTTTGGAATCATTCGCATGTAATACACCTGTAGTAACTTGTAGAAATACCTCACTACCAGAAGTAGGTGGTAATATAGCGTTATATACTGATGAAGACGGAGTTGATGAAATGTCATACTATATGGAATTATTTGAAAACGAAAATTTTGATTTACATTTATTTAGAGAGCAAGCTAAAAATTATATAAAGAGATTTTCCTGGGAAAACACAGCATTACAATATGTTGAACTCTACAAGTCATTACTATGATTAAAGCATATATCGATCCTTCAAGTCAAGTTTATTATGCTTCGTTTTATATACAAGGTCTATATGATTCTATTGGGAAGCCAAACATTTCATTTTCAGCAAAATATTTCAAAGACCTAAGGCGAAATGAAGGAAGAACTGCCTACGATGTTTATTTTGCTTTTGTATTAATAAACGATGGGGTAATAACAAAATATGTTATAGATTTTGCAGACGATGCAAGCGACATCAATAGAAGTGCATATAAGTGGGCGGATATCTACGCCAAAGTAAATATAAACAAGTCTTTTACTCTTTTTTATGCATATAATAAAATAGTAGATTATAATCGAATAATACAATTGCCTCCTTATTTTGGTATCAAAATATGGAATAGTTACCAAACTATATTTTATTGTATTACAAATTATATTAAATCATTAAGTAATAGAAGTGTAGGGATTCATGTGCATATAAAAGATTATCTACTTCAATACGTACATAGGTCTAGACTATCATACTATGAAACACCTTCTCTTAAAAACAATGGTAATAATTATGTTTTCTTTGCATCGAACTTATGGAACATTGAGAATTGCAATGACACTACCAATTTAATCCGTGAAAGATTTATCATCGCATGTACCAAAAATAAAAAGATTGATTTTGAAGGTGGATTTATTATCCCTCCTAATCATCCTTTAAAAGAGAAATATCTAAAATATGCAATATCCAAACGTTATAATATACATGAATACTTAGACAAAATAAAAAAATCAAAAATTGTATTCAATACACCAGCTGTCCATTTTTGCCATGGATGGAAACTAGGTGAATATTTTTGTCTCGGTAAAATTATATTATCTACTAATTTTCAAAATAATATTCCTAATGGAATTCAAGATAGAAAAAATATTCTATTTGTAGATCCTAAAAACATAGAAGAAATTATTAATACAATTACTAATGATATAAGTTTCCAAAATGAACTGCAACAAAATGCTCTAAGTTATTGGAAAAACTCAGCATGCCCACAAAAAGTAATAGAACATTTAATATCGTACAGTAATAGGAAGCTATAAAAGTTTAGCTATGGAGTAAGCACTCAAATTAGGGCTTAAAACTAGTATATCTAACTTTGCTACAAAAAAACTAAGAATCAGAAATTAAATACAGGTTCGCATATTATACTAAAATTTAAATCTTGAGTAATAACATTATTTTCATGAATGTAGTTCATATTTTTTGGGGGCTAGGTTTCGGTGGAATAGAAACTATGTTGGTAAATATAGCCAATGCACAAGTAAAGTCTGGCGCAAAAGTGTCAATTATAATCATCAACGACTTATGCGAGGAATCACTTTTACAATTGCTTTATCCTGAAGTTACATTACATCTATTAATGCGCAAACAAGAATCGAAGGGAGTTGGATTTATTTTTAAACTAAATCGATTACTATTTTTAC
>DXEZ01000134.1 GCA_019114715.1 Candidatus Sphingobacterium stercoripullorum
TATAATCTTCAAGATAATGACACCTACAGAAAAAATATTATTCAAATTTTCAACTATCCGTAACGCGAGGAGATCAAAGAAACATTTCAAGTTAGCGGATAGGCAAGATGACATAGAAATCCTTAAATCTATAAGCCAAGGAGAGTCCGATAAAGCCATAAAAGACAAGATTAACAGTGCCTTACAGAGCATTGCTGGATATACATCCACGGGGGTATTTAAAATGCTATTAAACCTGTATGATTCATTGGAGAATAAAGTAGAGGATAATACTATTAGCCAAAATATACTCCAAGAGCTCAGTAAAATGCACTTATCGTCCTTAGAAATTGGCCCAAAAGAGTTAGTTGATTTAAAAAATCAATATAACAACCTATTAGCCGTCATACAACTCGGATCCAATCATACCAGAGAGGAGTTAAAGGAGGACTTTATTGCTATCCTAAAAGCACGCTCAGTAATAGGGCTTATAGAATCGCCTCAAGAATCCACAGCTATCCCCTGGATAGATGTATACTCCGCTACTTTTGTATTACCCGGAAATAAGCAGATGGAAAAGCGAGTGTCTTCTGACAGTGCGAATAGTGAGTATGAAAAAAATAAAAAAGAACTCATTGAGAAATATAATGGAGCTCTCGGAGAATATAAAGACACCATTACTAAAATAAATCAAATTGAATCTACGATCCAAGACATTAAAGAAATAGAAACCTACAATCAAGTTGATGCGAAGGATTTTGATAATCAACGCTTTTTAAGTGACTTAAATAATTCAAGGATATTTAAATCCATTTTTAACGATTCTATTTTTAAAAGGGCCAGTAAAGTCAGCAGCACGCTAGATGAAACAGTAAACAAAAAGATAGCTTCACAAGTTTCCTCAGTATTAAATGCTAAAAGCAATACAATAGTAAAACAACTTAAAGAAATTATGCCCAGTTACTCTTTTACAGAAACAGATATAAAAACTGGAGCCGCCTTACAGAATGTTCTTAGTGAAAAGGTCTACTTAAAGTCAACTGCAGAAACTATAGAAAGCACTTTCAAAAGAGATTTTGACATACAGTTAGATCCAAAATATATTCCTGATCTCATAGATTTTGATTTCACCCCTCTCCCATTTCCTGTGCCACTTCCTCCAAAACCTGAAAAGGAAAAAGAAGAAGAAGCCTTATTTGAACTCCTTATTAGTGATTTAATTCTCGTGGAGGAAAAAGACGTTGGTTATAAAGCATCGGCAATTGCTCATATAGAAACGGCCATGGAGGGGGAATTAAGAAGTAAAACCCATCGAACTCTTGATCGCAATGAATCCAAAATTTTCACAAGTGAATCAGCAAGTATTCAGCAGCACCTAAATTTGGCCACTAATTCCCAAAGTGATTTCAATTCCGAGGTAGAAAACTCCCTTAGTAGGAAGTTTGGAGGCGAAGTCAGTGCTGGATACGATAGTGGTACGAGTTACGTAGATGTAAAAGCCTATTATGACGATGAGTCCGATAAACTCGAGCAGACGATAAGGGAAACTGCCGAGGAAGTTACAGAGGAAGCTCGCACAGAAATCACACGCAAAGTTCTTAAAGAACGGACAGAGATCTCTATAAGTGAAATAGAGATAATTAATGAACATAAGATTGAAAACAACTTCGGAAAAGGACATTTAAACGGAATTAATCAGTGGGTAGATCAGGTAAAAGAACTTAGAACTTTAAATTATGGGAGGCACTTAATGGCTAAGTTCATTTTATTAAACCCTGCCAAAAGATTATTTGAGGAAAGTACTAAAGACAAAACTCTTGAAGATCTAGAAAAATTCCCCATCAGCGGGCCTGAGGCTATAAGGAATATGGACTTAGCGATAAAGTTCGGTAAAGAATACGGAATTTCAGATTTTGAAATACCTCCTAATCCTGTGAAGCAAATCACCCATGTTATTGAATACAGTAAAAACACTACTGAAGAGCAGAAATCTGGTTATCTGCTCCATCATGAAAACATAAAGATCCCTGGGGATGGTTACACGGTAACCAAAATAACTGTACAATACCGATGCCCATGGATAAACCCTACACAAACTAATGAACGAAAGCAACTTACAATTACTGCTTTAGGAAGTACCTTTGAAGTATCAAGTGTTTTAAATAAAGACCAGTATACCTTAAAAAATCAATATGGTGCACTTGGAAAAAGCATTTCCTATTTCCATAGCGAAGAAGGAAGTTCATCCTTTAGATACACAGCCGGAGATGTACGATTTGAATATTTCATCAATGACGACACGCTGGATATAAATGAAGTGCCTATTGCTTTAATGACCCGAAACAACAACTATTTTCAAGCAACAGTTACGGTTCATTTGGAAGACTCATCTACCGGTACAACTGATATTACTGCGTTTCAGAAGTGGCAAATACATACCTACGACAAGCTTTATCAAGCTTATCTCAACAAAAAAGAGGAGTTAAAAAGACAAGCGCGCAACGATAAAGAAGATAAAGTGCTGCATGCTATAAGCGGTCAAAATCCACAAAAAAACAAACAAACCATTGAGAATGAAATCAAACATCTAGTGATAGCTGCTTTAAGCAAAGAGTTTACTCATCCTTCCGATATATACACTAACGAAATTGGTTCGGAATTGCCCATAAACACTCAATCAGAAATCATGGAATATACTCGAATTATAGATTTCTTTGAAAATGCGATTGATTGGGAGAAAATAGCGTATTCACTCTATTCCTACCATTGGTTAAATTACCAAGAGTGGAACCAAAGACAACAATATGAGGATACAGACCCTCATTTTGAAGCCTTTATGAAAGCAGGTGCAGCAGAAACAATAATTCCTATTAAACGTGGATTTGAACGCAAATTCATCCATTATCTCAACAATAGGCAGTTGTGGAACCATAACGAACCGCTATCTCTCACATCTGAAAAATATGCTGATATAATGGTTGAAATCAATGAGTTTGAAACCGAAGAGGTAGAGGCTAGGCCAATAGGTTCACCATGGCGATTACAGATACCTACTAATCTAATTATATTATCTGAAAAGAATACTTTAGATGAGGTGCCACCATTGCAGTCGGATACAAGTGACCCTGAAACGGAAGAAGACAATGGCTAAAATCAGACAATTAAGAGATATCAAGTATTTAGTTTTCCAAGGTGGAGGTGGTAAAGGAGTAGCTTACTCGGGTGTATTAAAAGCGCTAGAAGAAAAGGGACTCCTACCTTTAATTCCAGGCAAAGAGAATGGCATTAAAGGAATAGCGGGGACATCTGCTGGAGCCATCACTGCTTTATTGGTGGCGCTGGGTTATAATTCAAAGGAGATAAATGATAACTTTTTAACAAAACCCGAGATTTTTGATGGATTCTTTGATG
This sequence comes from Candidatus Sphingobacterium stercoripullorum, assembly GCA_019114715.1. Taxonomy (GTDB): domain Bacteria; phylum Bacteroidota; class Bacteroidia; order Sphingobacteriales; family Sphingobacteriaceae; genus Sphingobacterium; species Sphingobacterium stercoripullorum. Next base: position 3,391 of record DXEZ01000134.1, read on the forward strand.
GTCCAGATAGTGGCTCCTATAGAACGGTAAGCTCCT
>DXEZ01000135.1 GCA_019114715.1 Candidatus Sphingobacterium stercoripullorum
GTAGCTTATAATGAAGCTCCTGAGCCTGATTACAATAAAGCTTTAGATTATTTAGGTCAAGCACGTGAGAAAAGCAAGGATAAATTTCCAGATATTTTAGTGGCGATGGGAGATGCTTACTTGGGATTAAATCAAAATAGCCAAGCTTACGTAAGCTATAGAGACGCTTTAAATATTGATGAAGATCTGGTTAAGGCTAAAGTTGCACAAGCAATCATTACAAGAAGCGCGCAAGCGTACGACGTTGCAATTGAAAATCTAGAAGGTGTCGCCGAAGAATACCCGAACTACGCTCCAGTTTATCGTGAGCTAGCCGAAACGTATTACCGTTCGTCACTGAACCTAGAGCACGAGGAATATAGAGAAGTAAACAAAAAAGCAGTTGAATACTACAAACAGTATATGTCTGTAGCAGGAGATAACTCTGTTGAAGCAAAAACTCGTTACGCTGACTTCTTGGTTTATTCGGGTAACTACGATGAGTTGAAGTCTGTATCCGAGGAACTATCTGGAATGGAAGGTGTAGATGCTAAAGTTTACCGTTATTTAGGCTATATCGCTTATAACGATAAAGATTACGATAAAGCGTTAGAGTACTTGAATACTTTATTCGAGCGTTTGGAAGAAGAGCGTGTTATTTCTAGAGACTACCTATTTGCTGGACTGAGCAACGTTAGTGTTGGTGAAAAAGAAAAAGGTATAGAGCTACTACATAAGGCCATTGAGTTGCAAAATGATGACGATGATTTATTAGCAGATATTTCTGAAATCGCTTTCGCAAAATATCAGGATAAAGAGATAGAAGCTGCTATCGACCTTTTCTCTATAGCGGCAGGTATGCCAGAATCTGACTACTATTATGATGCAAACTACTACACTGGTTTGGGTGAATATAACTTAGGTAGTTCGATGTTAAATCAAGGTCAAGCGCAAGAAGATGGTGGAGAAATCGCAACGGCAAAAGAGCATCTTGAGCGTGGTGTTAAAGCTTTCGATGTTGTTTTAGGTTCAGACAAAGAAGAAGTAATTAGCAAATATAAAACCTCTTCTTTATACTACAAAGCTCTTTCTCAGTTAGGAATGGACAACTTGCAAGAGCCTGAAGAAATGCAAGGGCTATTTGTAGATGCATTCACTAAGCTAATTGAGCAGTTAAAAGATAAGCCGATTGAAGAAGGTACAAATGCAGCTTTCTTAACAGATGCTAATAACTACTTGGGGTATTATTACTATGTTAAAGGCGATAACGAAAAAGCTAAGAGTCATTTCGATCGCACTTTAGAAATTAATCCTGAGAATGAATTTGCATTATCTATAGTAGAATATTTAGAATAAATTAAAGCGGCGAGCGCGTCGTCTTAATTAGAATCAAAATAAATTACTTATAAAAGGAGTGTCTAGCTTGGCACTCCTTTTTATGTTGATACTTTTTTTTATTTTTGTAGCGTAGGATATTTATTGTAAATAGAGAATTATGGAAGCTGAAACTTTGGCTAGTGCCCCAATAGATTATATTCCAATATTAATCCAGTTGGGAGTCGCTGTTGCTTTTGGTGTTGGAACGATAATAGCAACACATATTTTAGGGCCCAAATTACGTACTGAAAACAAATTAACTCCCTTTGAATCAGGGGTTGAGGTTGTGGGTAACGCTAGACAGCCCTTTTCCATCAAATACTTTATGGTCGCAATCTTATTTGTGATTTTTGACATTGAGGTTATTTTTATGTACCCTTGGGCTGTTAACTTTAGGGAAATGGGTATGGAGGGCATGATACAAATGTTTGTTTTCATGGGAATGCTCCTACTAGGATTTATTTACGTAGTGAAGAAGAAAGCATTAGATTGGGAATAACCTAATCTCTGCTATTTATATTTAAAGGAAAGAATTATGAGCAAGGTTACGTTAGCAGAAGCGCCCCCAGGATTATCGGGATCTGGTTTTTTTGCAACTACTTTGGATAAGGCTATTGGCTTAGCCAGAGCAAACTCCCTATGGCCGTTACCATTTGCAACTTCTTGTTGTGGGATTGAATTTATGGCTACTATGGGGGCTAACTATGATTTGGCTCGTTTTGGTGCTGAAAGACCAAGTTTTTCTCCAAGGCAAGCTGACATGTTGTTAGTAATGGGTACTATTGCTAAGAAGATGGCTCCTGTATTAAGGCAGGTCTATATACAGATGGCTGAACCTAGATGGGTAATTGCTGTTGGTGCTTGCGCCTCTAGTGGTGGTATCTTCGATACCTATTCTGTGTTACAAGGAATCGATGAGATTATACCAGTAGATGTTTATGTGCCGGGGTGCCCCCCTCGACCGGAGGCTATATTAGATGGAGTGATGAAGTTGCAAGAAATTGTTAAAGACGAGTCTTTAAATAGACGAAATACTCCAGAGTACAAGGCTTTATTAGAGAAATACGGAATAATTACCGATTCTGATGGATAAAATTGATATTAATAAGGTTGGTGCAAAGCTTGAAGAAGTTTTTGCAGATAAAGTTCAAATTCAAGGCGAGCCTCAGGGTATTTTACAACTTCAAGTTGATAAAAAGTATATCATTGAGCTGCTCGGGTTTTTGAAAAATGATCCTGAACTTAAGTTTATATTTTTGACAGACATTACAGCAGTACATTATCCTGATTTTGAGGAAGATCAGCAAATGTGTGTTGTTTATCATATTCATAGCTTAGAAAACAATATTCGAGTTAGAATAAAGGTGTTTATAAACGGCGATAACCCAACAATTGACTCTGCAACAGTTTTATGGAATGGAGCGAATTGGATGGAACGTGAAACATTTGATTTTTTTGGCGTGAAATTTTTAGGACACCCGGACTTGAGGCGTATTCTGAATATCGATGAACTGAACGTTCACCCCATGAGAAAAGAATATCCATTGGAAGATCCAAATAGGGTGGATAAAAAAGACTTTTATTTTGGTCGTTAAAAAGGAATGTATAAATGAGCAAGCATATAACTAGAATAACTCCTAATCAACCTGTTTACGAGGACTATGATCCTCAAGAAGACCTCATAACCTTAAACCTTGGGCCTACGCATCCTGCTACTCACGGTGTGTTCCAAAATGTGTTGCAGGTAGACGGAGAAAGAATTGTTAGTGGAGTATCTACGATAGGCTATATTCACAGGGCTTTTGAGAAAATAGCTGAACATAGGCCATTTTATCAAATAACCCCACTTACGGACCGGTTGAATTATTGTTCCTCTCCGATAAATAATATGGGGTGGCATATGACCGTGGAGAAACTTTTGGATATAGAAATTCCCAAAAGAGTTCAATACATGCGGGTTATCGTTATGGAGCTGGCGAGAATAGCCGATCACATTATCTGCAACGGAATTTTAGGTGTAGATACTGGGGCTTTTTCCGGTTTTTTATATGTGTTGCAAGAGCGTGAGTTTATTTACGAAATTTACGAGGAAATCTGTGGTGCTCGCTTGACTACCAATATTGGAAGAATTGGCGGGTTTGAACGGGATTTTAACGATGTCGCCTGGGAAAAAATCCGGGAGTTCTTAAAAAGATTTCCTCCTGTATTGAAAGAGTTTGAAGAGCTCTTTGTTCGAAATAGAATATTTATTGAAAGGACTTCGGGAGTTGCCTCGGTAACGGCTGAAGAGGCTTTAAGCTACAGCTGGACTGGTCCCATACTGAGAGCTTGTGGGATCGATTACGATGTGAGGGTGCAAGAGCCTTATAGTGGATATGAAGATTTTGATTTTGACATTCCTGTGGGTACAACTGGCGATGTATACGACCGCTTTATGGTGCGTAATGAGGAGATGTGGCAATCTTTACGCATCATCGAACAAGCATTAGAAAAAATCGATAAAATTCCAACACAGGAATTCTACGCCGATGTTCCAGATTTTTACCTCCCCCCTAAAGAACAAGTGTACACCAATATGGAGGCGCTTATCTATCATTTTAAGATTGTAATGGGAGAGTGGGACGCGCCCAAAAAGGAAGTTTACCACGCAGTTGAAGGGGCAAATGGTGAATTAGGGTTTTATTTGATTCATGAAGGAGGACGATCGCCCTATAGGCTACACTTCCGTAGACCTTCATTTATCAATTATCAAATGTATGCTCCTATGAGCAGAGGGATGATGATATCGGATGCGATTATTAACATGAGTAGTTTGAATGTTATAGCTGGAGAATTAGATGCTTAATATAAAAGAAAACCAACAACAGGAGTTTTCTGAAGAGCTCCTTAAAAAGTTTGCAGAAATTGTTTCTAGATACCCAGAGGGTAAACAAAAATCTGCGCTTCTTCCTCTTATGCACCTGGTTCAGGCAGAACGTGGGTGGATGAGTACGGAATCGATGGACCAAATTGCTGCTTACTTAAATTTAGAGCCAATAGAAGTTTATGAGGTGGCCACTTTTTACACCATGTTTCACCTGCAGCCAGTAGGCAAGTATGTCTTAGATGTATGTAAAACAGGACCTTGTTGCTTAGTGGGGGCGGAAGATTTAATGCGCCATATTGAAGATACATTAGGTGTGAAAGCCGGTGAAGTTACCGATGATGGACTCTTTACTTGGAGAAAAGTAGAGTGTATCGCAGCATGTGGAGGAGGGCCTGTATTGCAAATTGGACCTGAATATACTTATTATGAAAATTTGACTAAGGAAAAAGTTGATGCACTCATTAACGAACTTAGGACAAAGGCCAATAAATCATAATGAATTTAAAATGAGTCGTAAATTATTACTTAAGCATATAGACGTTCCTGGGATCAGATCTTTTGAAGTGTATCGACAAAAAGGTGGATACAATGCTGTTGAAAAAGCTTTGAAAGAGATGAGCTCGGAGGAAGTTGTGGAGCAAGTCAAAACATCGGGTCTGAGAGGGCGTGGTGGAGCAGGGTTCCCAACGGGTTTGAAGTGGAGTTTTTTAGCGAAACCTGAAGGAGTTCCTAGGTATTTGGTATGTAACGCAGATGAGTCTGAACCGGGTACTTTTAAAGACCGGTATCTAATGACGCACATCCCCCATATTTTAATTGAAGGTATGATTGTTTCTAGCTATGCACTGGGAGCAAAAACATCTTTTATTTATGTGCGCGGAGAAATGATGCCACAGATAAAAATATTAGAAAATGCGATTGCAGAAGCAAAGGCCGCTGGATTTTTAGGGAAGAACATTTTAGGAACCGGTTACGATTTAGAAATATATGTTCAACCTGGAGGAGGAGCGTATATATGTGGTGAAGAAACTGCTTTACTAGAATCTTTAGAAGGAAATAGGGGTAATCCAAGGATAAAACCTCCTTTCCCAGCTGTTGCTGGATTATATAACTGTCCTACAGTAGTTAATAACGTAGAGTCTATTGCTGCAACTGTGGATGTCATCAACGGTGGAGGTGAAGAGTACTCCAAAGTTGGAATAGGTAGAAGTACCGGTACGAAATTAATATCTGCAAGTGGTAATATCAATAAGCCTGGAGTTTATGAAATTGAGCTAGGGCTACCGGTGGAGGAATTTATATATTCTGATGAATATTGCGGAGGGATAGCTGGAGGTAAACAGCTCAAAGCAGTAGTTGCAGGTGGATCTTCTGTGCCTATTCTGCCGGCTAACCTTATTTTGAAAACAGCAGAAGGGAATCCTCGACTGATGAGCTATGAGAGCTTGTCGGAAGGTGGCTTCGAATCGGGAACGATGTTGGGCTCAGGTGGGTTTATTGTTTTTGATGAGGATCAATGTATTGTAAGAAATACGCTGAACTATACGCAATTCTACCACCACGAGAGTTGTGGACAATGCTCGCCTTGTCGCGAAGGAACAGGCTGGATGGAAAGAGTTTTAGAAAAAATTGAAAACGGTCAAGGGAGTCAGGAGCATATCGATATGTTGGTTGAAATCGCAGGAAATATTGAAGGCAAGACTATTTGCCCGTTAGGTGATGCTGCTGCTTGGCCAGTGGCTAGTGCAATTAGACACTTTAGAGAGGAATTCGAGTGGCATGTGAATAACCCTGAGTTGGCCATAAAACAAAATTTTGGAATTGGCCCGTATGCAGATCCATTAGTTCCTGTTACAAAATAATAGAGTTAGGTTTTTTAGCGAATTTCAAAATGGCAGAAGAACAAAATAAGATAAAAGTAAAGATAGACGGAATTACGGTTGAAGTAGATCCTGGGACTACTATACTTAATGCTGCACGTAAAATAGGAGGTGAGATTGTCCCACCTGCTATGTGTTATTATACGAATTTAGAAGGGAGTGGAGGAAAGTGTAGAACCTGTCTTGTCAAGGTGAGTAAAGGTTCGGAGGCTGACCCGCGACCTATGCCCAAATTAATGGCTTCTTGCCGAACATCGGTAATGGATGGGATGGAAGTCCAAAATGTGACCTCCGAAGAGGTGCAATCTGCCAGAAAAGGTGTGGTTGAATTTTTACTAATAAACCACCCTTTAGACTGTCCAGTTTGTGATCAAGCGGGAGAATGTGATTTGCAAGATCTAAGTTACGAGCACGGTGTTGGGCAATCCAGGTATGAATTTGAGAAGCGTACATTTGAGCCCATTAGCTTAGGGGATAAGATCCAGCTTCATATGAACAGATGTATCCTTTGCTATCGTTGTGTTATGGTCGCCAATCAATTAACAGAAAAGCGGCAGCATGGTATTCTATACAGAGGGGAGATGTCTGAGATTTCTACTTATATAGAACAGGCATTAGATCACGATTTTATAGGAAACGTTATTGATGTCTGTCCCGTAGGGGCATTAACCGATAAAACCTTCAGGTTTAAAAACAGGGTCTGGTTTACCAAACCTGTTAATGCACACCGCAATTGTGATAAATGCTGTGGCAAAGTAACCTTATGGTATAAAGGTGAGGATGTGCTTCGGGTTACAGGTCGGAAGGATGAGTTTGGAGAAGTACACGAATTTATTTGTAATACATGTAGATTTGATAAAAAACAGACAGCGGATTGGATTTTAGAAAAACCAACTGAAATAGCTTCTACATCTGTTATTAACTCAAATCATTATACTTCATTTAACCCTCCTGCGGTAATAGCTAAAAATGAAAAGCTTCAATTAACCAACCAGGAGCAATTAAAACGAACTGAAAGATTAAAGTAAAATATTAGTAACTAATATATGGAAACGGCATTTATTCTGGAGAAGTTAATATTAGTGGTGATTATTTTTACAATCACATTAGTGATAGCTATGTATTCCACATTGGCGGAAAGGAAAATTGCGGGGTTCATGCAAGATCGGCCAGGGCCTAATCGAGCGGGACCTTTTGGGATTTTACAACCGCTGTGTGACGGGGGAAAATTCTTTTTTAAAGAAGAGATAATTCCTGCAGGTTCACACAAAGCACTTTTTATTTTAGGGCCTATACTAGCTATTGTAACGGCTTGTATTACTTCAGCAGTAATTCCCTGGGGACAAACCTTAGAAATAGGTGGAAAGTCTATTTCATTACAAGTAGCCGATATTAATATTGGTGTTTTGTACATATTTGGGGTGATTGCATTGGGAGTGTATGGAGTAATGCTTGGAGGATGGGCTTCAAACAACAAGTATTCACTAATGGGCGCTGTTAGGGCGGCATCTCAAAGTATTTCCTATGAGATTGGAATGGGGCTGTCCTTAATCGCTTTATTGATGATTACCGGGACACTGTCGGTGGGGGAGATAGTGGCACAGCAAGAAGGGTTTTTAAATTGGAATATATTTGCCCAACCTTTAGGTTTTTTAATATTTATTACCTGTGCATTTGCAGAGTGTAATAGAGTGCCGTTTGATCTGCCTGAGTGTGAAACAGAATTGGTCGCTGGATATCATACCGAGTATTCCTCGATGAAACTAGGCCTTTTTATGTTCTCAGAATATATTAATATGTTTGTTTCATCAGCACTCATGGCTTCTTTGTATTTTGGAGGGTATAATTTCCCATTTATGTACGACCTTGGGTTGTCTCAAAATTGGATTACCATTATTGGCGTTCTAGTATTTTTCGCAAAAATATTTGGATTTATTTTCTTCTTTATGTGGGTGCGCTGGACTCTTCCAAGATTCCGTTACGATCAATTGATGCGTATGGGATGGAAGATGTTGATTCCTTTAGCGATAGCGAATATTGTGCTAACAGGAGTATTTACCCTTATTAAAGATACTTATTTTTAAAATCAGTTAAGCGGATTTGATATGCAATCCTTATCTAATAGAAAAAAAGTAATTGAACAAAAGCCCATGAACTTTTGGGAGCGCATTTATTTGCCTGCCATTGCAAAAGGTTTGTCCATTACTTTAAAACATTTTTTTAAGAAAAAGAGCACAGTTCAGTATCCTGAACAAGAGAGGCCTTATTCTAAAAACTTTCGTGGGCAACACTCTCTAAAAAGAGATGAGTTAGGCCGCGAACGTTGTACAGCATGTGGCTTGTGTGCACTTTCTTGTCCTGCCGAGGCAATTACGATGATAGCCGAAGAAAGAAAAAAAGGAGAGGAACATCTTTATAGAGAAGAAAAATACGCTGCAGTGTATGAAATAAATATGCTGCGTTGTATTTTTTGTGGCCTTTGTGAAGAAGCTTGCCCGAAAGAGGCTATTTATTTAGATGGTCCACACGTGACTGCTGAATATCTACGTAAAGATTTTATTTATGGCAAAGATAAACTCTTGGAGCCAAAGTTTGATATCACGAAACTTAATCAGGATTAATAGTACAAGATGACAGTATTTTATTTGGTAGCTTTTTTGTCCATCTTTTTCGCATTGATGACAATATTCACTAAGAACCCTGTTCATAGTGTCCTTTACTTAGTAGTAACATTTTTTACATTCACCATTCACTATGTTTTATTAAACGCACAATTTTTGGCCGTTGTAAACTTCATAGTCTATATGGGGGCTATTATGGTGCTATTTTTATTTGTACTCATGTTGTTGAATCTGAATAAAGATACCGAACCCACCAAATCTGCTCTAGTTAAAATTATGGGAGTGGTAGCGGGAATGTGCCTTATAGTCACGTTTGTTGGTGTATTTAAGAGCATGGGAACTGCTGATACAGTTGAAGGAACGCAAGACATTGGACTGGTTAGTAACTTAGGTAAAGTCCTTTTTGATGAGTTTTTGTTACCATTTGAACTCTCATCAGTATTATTATTAGTAGCTATGGTAGGCGCAGTATTATTGGCGAAAAAAGACAAAGAAATAAGTAAAGTATAATGGATAGCGTTATCAATCAAATTCACGGTGTTCCTTTAGAGCATTATCTAATATTTTGTAGTATAATTTTTAGCATTGGAGTGATTGGTGTTTTGATTCGTCGAAACGTCATTATCCTAATGATGTCTGTTGAGCTTATGCTGAACTCGGTGAATTTGCTGCTAGCAGCTTTTTCTGTGCACTGGGGGGACTCATCAGGCCAGGTCTTTGTGTTTTTCATTATGGCATTAGCAGCTGCGGAAGTAGCTGTAGGTTTAGCCATTGTTGTGATGGTTTATAGAAATACAAAGTCAATTGATATTGATGCTTTGAACAAATTACGTTGGTAGAATAGTAATAAGAACTGTAAGATAGTTATGAACGATTTAATTTGGCTAATCCCTTTGATTCCTTTTTTAGGATTTTTAATAAATGGCCTAATTGGGAAAAAGATGCCTAAGTCTGTGGTTGGCTTAGTTGGGAGTGGAGCCGTTTTTGCTTCTTTTTTAATAAGTTGTGGTCTGTTTGCTACTGTATATTCAGCACGTCAAGCTGGAGATTCAGGGACTTTCGAATACCTGTTTTTTGATTGGATTCAAATTGGAACAATTGATATCTCTTTTTCATTCTTATTGGATCCTCTAAGTTCGATAATGATTCTCATTATTACTGGGGTTGGATTCTTGATACACCTATATTCAGTAGGCTATATGAAGGCGGATAAAGGGTATGCTAAGTATTTTGCCTATCTAAACCTTTTTGTGTTCTTCATGTTGCTCCTCGTTTTAGGGTCTAATTACCTGATTATGTTTATAGGTTGGGAAGGTGTTGGCTTGTGTTCCTACCTGCTCATTGGATTTTGGTATGAAAATAAGAGC